>JASHTC010000170.1 GCA_030040755.1 Thermoplasmata archaeon
GCGGCTGGCTGCGGTTCGAGACGCTGGCCACGCGCTCGCAGATCCGGCCCTTCCTTCGGGAGGTCGAGCGCCGCGCGGGCCCGAGCCACGTCGAGTCGGTTCGTCGACATTCAGTGTCCCTCGGAAGCCTGGGGCTGACGGCCTCCCAGGACTCCGTCTTCCGGGCCGCGCTTCGGACCGGCTATTTCAGCGTCCCCCGCCGGATCTCGGTGAGCGGGCTGGCGGCCCAGCTGGGACGGAGCAAGTCGAGCACCTCCGAGATGCTCGCCAAGATCCATCAACGCCTGGCCGAGTCGGCGTTGCAGTTCGACCTCGCACCGGTCGTCTTGAAGGAGTGACCGGTGGAGACAGTCACGGGGCTCGGGTGGGGCTCGGCCCCGCGGGCACGCTTGCCGGCCTCTGACGGCGCGAGGGAACCCTCGGCCTCGCCCCAACGCCCGCGGTTGGGTACCAGGTGTGAAGGGTCCGGTTTTCGCCCCCGATGCGACGCATCATCGTGGACGCCTTGGTCTCCCTCGACGGGGATCTCGCCGATGTAGCCGGCCCGATCGACTAGGACTCGGTCACCAGCACGCGAGCTCCGCCCGCGCGACCGCGCAACGAACCCAGCGTGGGTGGGATCCCTTTCGCACCCACTCCGGGTACGGTTGGCCGGGGCGGGTTCTCCTCCCCGCGTGAGGAGCCGCTCTCGCCTAGAAGGATCGAGGTGGGCGGCCGTTCCACGCGCACGGGCCACCGCGCCCGTTCCAGCCCAGGGGAAACGACAGGTACCGCTCCTGTATGGCCTGGGCACATCATGGGTCGCAACCTGCGGACTGAGCTATGCGTCGGCGCTGCCGTCTTCCATGGGGGTCGAATGCTGCTGCTCCGACGGGCTCCCACGGTCCCGGCGTTCCCCGGAACATGGGACATCCCGGGCGGGCACGTGGAGGAGGGCGAAACTCTGCTGGAGGCGCTGCGAAGGGAGATCCGGGAAGAGACGGGGTTCAAGGTAACCGTGTGGAGACCGTTCTACGCCGGCACTTTCGATTACCCTGGACGGGCAGGCATGAGTACCCCCACCACCGAGGTCGACTTCCTCTGCACCCTCGGCTCGAAGAGTCCCCCACGCCTCGACCCCACCGAGCATACCGAGTTCGCGTGGATTCGTCGCTACGTTCGTTCTCGCCACCCTGCCCCTCGAACCCTTCAAGGCATCATCCGAGCCGCGCTCGCCGCCGGTGACCCCTTCGCCGGAAGGTCGTCCCAGTGAATGACTAATCGACGGCGGAGAGTCCACCCCCGAGAAACATGTGGCTGTCCGCTACGGCCATCGCCCAATCTCACGGGGTGAGCCGGAACAGGCACCCGTCGATGCCGTGACCGGACCGGGGCCCGGGTGCGATGAGGGGGCCGAAATGGGCCGGATCCTTGTCGGATGGGCTCGGCCGGATTCGAACCGGCGGTCTTCGCTGTGTGAGAGCGACGTCGTAACCGCTGGACCACGAGCCCGCGTCCCGCCCCGAGCGGCGGGAGCCCATAAGTCCCTCCACCCCGGCCCTTAGGGAAGCGAGAGCAGGAGGGGCAGCAGCAGGCTCGCGGCGACCGTGAAGATCAGGCCGTTCGCCAGGGCCAGGCTTCCAGCCTCGGAGTCCCCATACCGCGTGATCATGAACAGGGTCGTGTCCATCGAGGTCGCCCCCCCAAACGCCGCGAGGCCCTCCCCCCGCATCCGGCGCCCGACGACCGGCGCCAGCAGGAGCGTGAAGTCCTCCCGCAGGAAGTTCGTGAGGAAGGCGAGCAAGCCCAATTCGGCGCCGGCCCGCGCCGCGACCAGCGGCCCCGCCAGGGAGTACCAACCGAACGCGAGGGTCGTGGCGAAGGCGACCGGGAGCACGACGCCGCCGGCCCAAGCCAAGGCGAGGGCCGCGCCGACCGCGCCGACCACGGCCGCGGCGACGGGGATCCACAGGGTCCGGAGCGCCGCCCCCCGGAGCTCGAGGTCGAAGGCGACGAGCGCGAGCAGCGCGTAGAGTGCCCACGGGATCGCCTCGGCGGTCGGAATCGAGACGAGGCGACCGAGGACGAACCCCGCGACCAAGGCCCCCAATAACAGCGGGCTCAGGGGCCAGCGATCCGAACGACCCAGGGCAGCGGGACGGACGGGCGCGAGGCCGGGGCTCCGTCGGAACAGGAGCAGCACCACCCCGGCGGTAAGCCCCAGCATCAGGAGCACGAGACCGAGCGCCTCGGGGATCGTGTCGAGGAGACGGGCCGGAGGGATCGCGTCAAGCGTCGCCCCGAAGAGAGCGATCAGCACCCCGACGCTGGCCAGGGTCGCCCGCGGGACCCACGGACTCCGCGGCCGGACCACCCAGCCGGCGAGGAGCCCGACCCCGAACGCGACGTAGAGGTAGGGGTCGAACTCCACCATCCGACCGCTAGCCCGACCAGGCGCTCAGCCCCGAGGGCCGTCGCCGTGCCTGGGGCGGACCGAGCCAGAGCATGTCCTCCCGGGCCGGGCCGTATCCTACGTACTCCACCGGGACCCCGGTCTCGTCGGCCAGATAGTCGAGGAATCGACGCAGGGGGCCCGGAAGGGCCGCTACTCCCTCGTGCCGCAGGCGCTCCTTGAGGCGCTCGTGGAACTCGGGCCACCCGGGTACCTGCTCATAGACCGGCTGGGCCTTGGCGAGGTCCCCCGCATCGAACGGGGGGGCGTCGCGCGCGGTCGTCCCGTCAGGCAGCACGTACTGCACGCAGACCGGGAAGCTCTCGAGCCCCCCCAGCACGTCGACCTTCGAGACGGCGAGCGAGGTGAACCCGTTCAGTCGCGCCGCATACCGGAGGAGCACGAGGTCGAGCCAGCCGCAGCGGCGAGGTCGTCCCGTGGTGGCCCCGCGCTCCCCTCCGACCCGCTGGAGGTACTCGCCCCGGGGCCCGCTGTCCTCGGTCGGGAACGGGCCGGCGCCCACTCGCGTACAGTAGGCCTTGGATACCCCGACCACCGAGTCGAGCTCGGTCGGAGGGATCCCGCTCCCCATCAACGCCCCGGCGCTCGTCGGATGCGAGCTCGTGACGAAGGGGTAGGTGCCGAAGTCGATGTCGAGGAGGACGCTCTGCGCTCCCTCGATGAGGACGTTCTCCCCCCGCCCGATGGCGTCCCACAACATCGTCTCGGTGGGGCGGATGTACGGGGCGAGCTGGGCTCCGACCTCGGCGAGCCGGGTGGCGAGCTCGTCGACCGGCGGCAGGTTCGGCAGGTAAGCCTTGCGAGCGTACAGCAGGGCCAGGCGTTCCTTGATGACGGCCGGCCGGGAGAGCTCGCCCATCCGGATCCCCCATCGGCCGTACCGGTCCTCGTAGGCCGGTCCGACCCCACGGCGGGTCGTGCCGATCGTCGCCGCGGGGTCGGTCCGGGTCCGCAGGTCGTCCTCCCAGGCATCCTCGAGCTCGTGGATCGGGAGCAGAGCGTGCGCGCGGTCGGAGACCACGACCTCCCCACGGAGGAGGTTCCGGCGCTCGAGGTCGTGGATCTCCTCGAGGAGGTTGAACGGGTTGATCACCATGCCGGGGCCGCTGACCCCGGTCACGCCATGCCGAAGGACGCCGCAGGCGAGGAGGTGGAGCACGACGCTTCCCTCGGGCAGATGGATCGAATGCCCCGTGTTCGGCCCGCCGCCCGCACGGACGACGTACCGGGCGTCGCGAGCGAGGAAGTCGGCGGTCTTCCCCTTGGCCTCGTCGCCGAACTGCGCCCCGAGGACGACGCGTACGCTCGTGGGGATCGACCTCGTCCGGGGCGAGCTCCGGGGGGTACATGTGAGTTGTGCTGGGGGACCCAGCGGTCAGGGGCCCGGGGGACTTCCCGGACCGTCCCTTAGGGGAGGGAGCGGCTCGCGGCGGGCTCCTCCCGGCGCGCCTCGCCGGCCCGCGCGGTGGGCTCCCGAGCCCCGGCGAGGAAGGCACGGGTCTTCGCCCGATGGCACTGCCGGCAGACGGTCTGCAGGTTCGAGTACTCCAACGCCGCGCCCCCGGCGGCGATCTCGACGATGTGGTCGACGTCCAGCTCCCGCGCTCGCCGGCGCTGGCCGCAGATCCGGCAGGTATACCGGTCCCGGAGCATGACGTAGGAGCGGGCGGAATCCCAGAAGAAGTGGCCGTGGAACTGCCACTGGCACCGCCGCGAGCAGTACGGGGTCCGGTGGTTCGGGAGCGCGCGGCCACACTCGACGCACCGGCCCGCGCGTCGGGCTTCGGCGCGGAGCCTGACCCCCTCCGAGAACCAGGCGACCGAAAGGGCCAGTATCCGGCCGTTGGGCCCGACCCGGACGGAGGGCGGAGAGGAGCGTCGGCTCACCGGGGGCCGGGGGCGGCCGGCCGGCTCAAGAGCGTTCGCCTCGACGGGAAGGGGGGGCGGGGCCCCGCTCCTTAAGGGCGGCCGGACCCTCCCCATGCCCATGCACTTCCCCCTCTCCGACTGGATCGACTCGCACGCCGATTGCCGCTACAACCTCGGCGCGAGCGGGATGGCTGGGGTCGTCACCCTCCCTCGTCCCTCGCCGGCCCGAGTCCGCCAGAAGAGCTCGGACGAGTGGACGGACGAGCTCCGACGCACCCTGGCCGACCACCTGCGCGTCGACTCCGCCCGGGTCTTCCTCACGCACGGGGCGACCGAGGCCAACTCCTGGGTGCTGTTCTTCCTGGCGCAGCGAGGACGGTCGGGGCGGCGGGCCTGTCGGGTCCGCCTCCCGGAGTACCCACCGCTCGTCGCCCTGGCGCGACACGCCGGCTTCCGCCTCACCGACGCCTCCGGCCCCGTTCCCCTCGCCGTCCTCTCGCTCCCCCGAAATCCGGAGGGCGTCGGCTGGACCTCCGCCGAGCTCGAGGCGTGGGCCGCCGGGGCCCGCTCGCTGCTGGTCGACGAGACGTTCCGCGAGTTCTCCGGCCGACCCTCCCGGTCGGAGGCGGGGGCCCCGGGGGTCTGGACGACCGGCAGCTTCTCGAAATTCTACGGCGCGGACGACGCACGGATCGGGTACGCCGTCGCGCCTCCCGAAGCGGCCGCCGAGTTCGCTCGTTTCCATGCCGTGGCCGCGGACGACCTCCCACCGTACTCGGCGGCGCTCGCCCTGCAGCTGCTGGCTCGGCGGGGCGCGATCTCCCGCCTGGTCCGGACGACCTTCGAGCGGAACCGCGCGGCCCTTCGGCAGGCGTTGCCCTCCGTCCCGTCGCTGGACGGGCCGGTCTATTTCGACCGGGCCCCCGACGGAGACGGGGACGCGCTCGCGAACCGCTGCCTTTCGGCGTCTGTCCTCGTCTGTCCGGGCTCGCTGTTCGGGACCGCCGAGGGAGTGCGCATCTGTCTCACTCGCCCGAGCTTTCGTCAGGACCTCCGGGCGTACCTCGCCGTGCGCGGCGGTCCCGTCCGCCCGCGCTCTCGCCGGGCTATCTCGGCAGACGCGTCACATATGGTTCGACCGCTCCGCGGGGGGAGCGTCCGAGCGCTAGCCGGGCCATGGTGACCTTGGTCACCGGCTCGACCCGGACCGGCGGCCCTCCGCCGGACTTCTCCCGCAGGAACGTCGCGGCGAACTGACGCGCCCGGTCGGGGTTGGACTCGTGGACGAGCAGGAACCCGCGGGCGAGCTCCGTCAGGACCGCGCGGGCGGGGACGACCTCCTCGACCGTCCGTTCGTCGGGCTCGTGGGCCTGCTCCCCGCCTTCCACCTCCCCCCGCCCCGTGAGGGCCGACCCAGGGAACGGAGCATAAAGACGGACCTCCACATCATGCACGGATTCCCCCCGTCCCCCCCGCCGAGCATTTGAGCCCCCGCGGTCGTACCCCGTGGGTTCTCTATGAGCGAAACTGCCTCCGCCGCGGTCCCGGTCCCAAGCGCTCCTCCCGCCCCCCCCGTTCGAGGGGTCCGGATCACCACCCCCATCCCGGGGCCGGAGGCCCGCCGGATCATCGCACGCGACCAGAAGTATCTCATGACCACCACCAAGGGCTCGCCGGTCGTCGCCGCGAGCGCGAGCGGGGTCTGGGTCACCGACGTCGACGGCAACCGCCTGCTGGACTTCGCCGCGGGCGTGGCGGTCCTCAGTGTCGGCCACTGCCACCCCGAGGTCGTCCGCGCCGTCCAGGAGCAGGCCGGCATCCTGACGCACTTTGCGGGCACCGACTTCTACTACGACCTGCAGGTCGCGCTGGCAGAGAAGATCGCGAGCATCACCCCCGGAGACTTCGACAAGAAGATCTTCTTCACGAACAGCGGGACCGAGAGCGCCGAGGCGGCCCTCAAGGTCGCCCGGTGGCAGCGTCGCCGCCCGATCACGATCGGGCTCCTTGGCGCCTTCCACGGACGCTCGATGGGCTCGCTCACGATGACCGCCTCGAAGCCGGTCCAGCGCGCCCGGTATGCCTCGTTCACTGGGGGAGGCCACCACATCCCGGCCCCGAACTGCTACCGGTGCCCGTACAAGCTCGAGTACCCGAGCTGCGACCTCTACTGC
>JASHTC010000171.1 GCA_030040755.1 Thermoplasmata archaeon
CGTTCGGGAAGATGGTGAGGATGGGGGTCGCGCCCGCGACGGTGCTGATCAGGTAGGCGAGCAGCATCGCGGCCATCGCGGTCACGACGTAGGTCTCGAACAGGTCGGCCGCCATCCCCGCGCAATCGCCGACGTTGTCCCCGACGTTGTCCGCGATCACCCCCGGGTTCCGCGGGTCGTCCTCGGGAATGCCCGCCTCCACCTTGCCGACGAGGTCCGTCCCGACGTCCGCCCCCTTGGTGTAGATCCCTCCGCCGACCCGCGCGAAGAGGCTCATCAGGGAGGCTCCGAACAGGAGGCCCACCATGTTGGTGACGTTCCCGTTGAACGCCCAGTAGAAGACCACGAGCTCCAGGAGCGCGAGCCCGGCCACGGAGAGGCCCGTCACGCTGCCCCCTCGGAAGGCGAACGCCATGGTACCGGGGAGGCTCCCGCCCCGGGCCTTGGCGGCCGTTCGGACGTTGGCCCGAACGCTGACCAGCATGCCGACGGCCCCCGCGAGCGCGCTTCCCGAGACGCCCGCGATGAACCCGACCGCGAGGTGGGGACCGGCGCCGGTGATGCCGAAGGCGAACGCGATGATGACCGTCAGCACGACCGCGACCGCGAAGACCACCGTGTACTCGCGACGAAGGAAGGCGACCGCTCCCTCCCGGATGGCCGCGGAGATCTCCCGCATCTTGTCGTCCCCGTCGGGCTCGCGGAGGACGAGGGCGGTCTGGAGTCCGGCGTACCCGAGTCCGAGGAGCGCGGCGAGGAGGATCAGCAGCTCCAACTGGGAGGTAGACAGACCCATCGGTTACCCCGTAGATTGAGCCGACCCATCGGACTCCGTAATTAAACACTGCGGTCCGCGCCGGGAGGGGCCCTGCGGCTTGGGCGACGGGTATGAATACACGAAGCGGGCCTGTGACGGGTGGGACCGTGCAGGGAGCAGGGAGCCGGGAGACCTCCTCCCGCCGCACGCGGGTCACCTGCCATGTATGCGGCCAGCCGGTCGAGCTGGTGCGGATGAAGGAGCACCTTCGCTCCGAGCACCAGAGCGTCAGCTCCGAGGTGGAATCGCTCTACCTCTCGGCCCGGATCGAAGCCCGACGTCGGCGCCACTCCTACCCCTAGGCCGCCCGGGCGCGGTCATGCCGGTCCGGCGATCCCGACCTCCGGGCCCCCGGCCTCGGTTTCTCGCGTGTCCGTTCGTCCTTTTCTACTGCTGTGGCCAGTCCCCCGACCGTAGGTGAGCCGACCATGAGCATCCCGAAGGCGACCGTCGAGCGGTTGTTGCTGGAGAACCGCGACCACAACTGCCCGGGTCACGAGGAGATCTGTGTCCGCATCCAAGCGGTCGCGGACCTACCGACCCGGTTCGGGGAGTACCAGGCGGTCGCATTCTGGAACAACTCCGACCGGAAGGACCACGCCGCGTTCGTCCACGGGGACGTGTACGAGAAGGAGGAGGTGCCGGTCCGGATCCACTCCGAGTGCCTGACCGGGGACGCCATCGGCTCGCTCCGGTGCGACTGCCGCGACCAGCTCACCGAGGCGCTCACGCGCATCGGGGAGATGGACAACGGGGTCGTCCTCTATCTCCGTCAGGAGGGACGGGGGATCGGCCTCGTCAACAAGATCAAGGCCTACCACCTCCAGGACACCGGGCTCGATACGGTCCAGGCGAACGTCATGCTCGGTTTCCGGCCGGACGAGCGGGACTACGCGATCGCTGCTCACATGATCAGCTCGCTCCACGTACGGTCGGTCCGGGTGATGACGAACAACCCGGCCAAGGTCAGCGACCTGGAGGGGCACGGCATCAAGGTCGTCGGCCGGATCCCGCTCGTCGTCCCCCCCAACGAGCACAACCGGATGTACCTCGAGACGAAGAAGCGGCGGCTCGGCCACCTCCTCGAGGTGGAGCAGCTCGACGTGCTCGAATCCGGGTCCGGCTGACCGGCCCACCCCCCCTCCGGCCCCCGCCGGTCGAGCTCCCCGACGCGGGTCGTGGGGAGCCCGCTCTGTGCCCTTCCCGGTCCCCGCCCGGGGGGGCGTATAACCGCCGGGAAAGAGTTTATCGGGTCACGTTTCAACTATCAATGTTACGGAGTACCCGTCTGGGTCTGGTCCACGGCGCCGGCACGGCCCTCTTCCGCCCGGCCCCCATCGAACGTCGGCAGGGGGCGAAGCCAAGGAAGAGGTCCCGCCGGTTCGAGTCCGTGAGCGCGGCCCGACCGGGCCCCACGAGCACTGGATGAGAGGGCAGGGACGGACGACCACCCGACGCAGCGCCCCCGGCTCGACCGGGCGCCCCGCGCCCGCGGACCGGTGGCCAGCGATCGCGGTAGCCCTCCTGCTCGCCCTGTCGACCGCCAGCTTGTGGGTGGCCGCGGTCCCCCCCTCGCCCGGCGCGGCGGCGAGCCCGGGCGCGGTCCCGATGCCCCGGTTCGGTGCCGAGGCAGGTACCGGCGACCCCAACCTGACTCTCTCGTCGTACGCCGGTCTCGTGGGCAGCTCGGTCAATGCCTCCGGGTCCGGGTTCGTGCCGGTGGTCCCGGTGGGGTTAAACATCAGCAATGCCACGGCCAGCGTCTCGATTCCCTCATGCGTTTCGGGCAGCCTCCTGCCGAACCTGACGGGAAACTTCTCGTGCGTCTTCCAGGTTCCTCCGCTCCACCTCGGGTTGTACGTGGTGAACGCCAGCGACCCGCTGCTTTCGGCGGACGCGGGTGAGGCGAACTTCACCGTCGAACCACCGACGCTCGCCCCGGCCCCAAGCGGAGGCGCCGTGGGGAGTTCGGTGACCGTCTCCGGTCTCGGGTACTCTCCCGGCATCACCGTCACGCTGAGCTTCGGGTCCGTCGCGATCACGAGCTGTACCTCCGGCACGTTGACCGCGAACGCCACCGGTGTCCTGACCGGCTGCTCTTTCGCGGTCCCTACCGTCCGGCAGGGGGTCGAGGAGCTGAGCGCTTCGGACGACGTGAACACGGGCTACGCCAACTACACGGTCTCCGCCACCACCCTCGCCCTCGCCCCCGACGACGGGAACGTTAGCGGGAGCGTGGACGCCACCGGGACCGGGTTCGAGCCGGACACCCCCCTTACCCTGACCTTCGCGGGGGCGGCGATCTCGACCTGCACGGCGGGCTCGCTCACGACGACTTCGGCGGGCGACCTCGATTGCACGTTCACGGTCCCGGCCGCCCCGGCGGGTGCCCGACAGGTGGTCGCCTCGGACGGGACGAACCCGGCGTTCGCGAACTTCACCATCCATCCGGCGCTCTCGCTCTCCCCGGCCACCGGCGGGGTCGGCACGGTGCCCACCGCCACCGGGACCGGGTTCGACGCCACCCAGGCGTACGCCGTCTCCTGGAACTCGACCGCCACCCTGTGCTCGGGGACCACCGACCCGTTCGGGAGCTTCTCGTGCTTTGTCACGATCCCCGCCGCCCCCGGGGGAACCCACGCCCTGACCGCCAAGGAGGCGACCAACTCGGCGACCGCCGGCTTTGACGTCACGGCCGGACTCACGCTCAACCCCCCGACCGGGATCGCGGGGACGTCGATCGAGCTGGTCGGCTCGG
>JASHTC010000172.1 GCA_030040755.1 Thermoplasmata archaeon
CCTCGTACCGGGCGATCTTCGAGGCGGAACGTCGCACCGACCGGAGCGCGCGCGAGGTCCTTCCCCTCCGGGTCAACGTCTCCACCGGGACGAAGATTACCGCCATCGCGGGCACGCTGGCCTGCATGCTGTGGAACGGGACGCCGTACTACGCTCAGGTCTCGAAGGCGTGGTACTCGGCCCGGACCCCACGGGTGGGCGCGGTCACCGACATCGTCGAGCGGGTCGAGCCGGTCGGGGTCTACGAGCTGCGCTCCCCCTCCCCCGAGCTCATCGAGGTCCTCGACGCCCTCGGGCGCCGGGGAGGCAGCCTCCGCAAGCGCGACCTGATCCGGGAGTTGCACCTCGACCGCCCCGGTCCGGACGGGGGCAAGGAACCCTCCCCCCAGGCCCAGCACGGCCGGCTGCGGCGGCGACTCGAGCCCCTCGAACGCCGATGGGGGTTCGTGCGGACCGAGTCGCCCGGTCCCCGCTCCCGGGTCCTTTTGACGGACCAGGGGCGGCTGGCGCTCGCGCTCTTCGGGGACCGGGTTCCGGGGTCCTCGTAGGGTTGTCTAAGTTAACGGATTTATCGTTACTACGACTAAATATCGAGCCCTCCGTCTCCTCCTCGTGGACGCGGTGGTCGGACCGGTCGGGGAACGGGGTTGGGTCGAACCCCGAGCGGTGGCCGGATGCGGGGTACCGAAGGCGGCCTTCGGGTCGTGGTCGAACGCATCCTCCGCCCGCCCGGCCCGCGACCGAGAGGTCGACGGACCGGGAACGCCGGCCCGTCCTCCCCGGGGTCCCCGGGGGCCGAACCCGGACGGGGTTCGGCCTTCGGAGCCCCGCGGCTGATTCCCGGAACCCACGGGGTCGCACCCGATATGCGCCCGACGGGTGTCGGGCCGGCATGCCCCGTCACCAGGTCGAGGCGCTGGTCCACCTCCTGCGCCAGGGCCTCGCGATCGAAGGGCAGTTCGGGACCCACCCCCTCGAGGCGATGCTCTGGGTGGCCCGGACGGTCGAGGAGTCGGTCTACCAGCCCGAGTCGTTGGTCCGGACCGCTACGGGGGTCGCCTTCACCCTCGCCAACCCCCCGCTGCGGGCCGGGGCGTTCTCCTCCGTCCGGGTCGGGGTGGACGGTCAGCCCCCCCGCTCCGAGGGGGTGCGGGTCCGCTCCCCGGGGAGCGCGGGGTGGCGGGACGCGTCGGGCCTGAGCCGCACCGACCCCCTCGAGCTTCGCCCGGGGGAACCGATCGAGTTCGAGGTGACGACCTCCGCGGGACGGCATCCCCGTCAGCGCACCGTGCGACTGGAGTTCCAGTCGGTCGCGATCCCCCCGCTCGTCTGGCTGGAGTTCACCGACTCGCCGCGCGCGCTCCCGGAGGGAGGGTGAGCGACGGTCCCTCGCCCGGCGCGCCCGTGCTCCTCACGAGCCTCGCCTCCGCCGCCCTCCTCGATGGAAACGGCGACCTGAGCGCGCCCCGCGAGACCCGCGGGGCGGTGTACGACTGGGGCGGCGTCTACGGCCAGCTCGTCCGGCTCACCGGGCCGTGGCGGGTCGAGCTGCGTCGCGGGAGTCTCTTCACGGACCTCCCCGGCACTCGGGTCGGCGCGGAGGCGTTCCCCGGAGGCTGGAGGAGCCGGCATCGCTGGGAGGGCCTCGAGATCCTCCAGGAGGTCGCCGCGCTGGCGACTCCCGCCGGGGCCGTCCGACGGCTCCGGTTCACCACGTCCGAGGAGGCGCCGCGGCGGTGCACGGTGACGAGCCGCGTCCCTCCGTTCCTGCTCCCCGTGCTGGTCGAGGGGATACGGCCCGTCTCGTTCGAGGTGGAGCGCCAGGGCCCCGGGGTGTACGTTCGGCAGCGCGGGTTCGCCCTGCGGGTCGCGGCCAGCCTCGCTCCCGACCGGGTCCGGGTCGACCAGTCCCCGCTCCCGGACGCCGGCCATCGGGGTCCGGTCGGGGAGGTCGTCCTCGAGCATGACCTCGAGGTAGCGTCCGGGCTCACCACCGAGGTCCGGTGGCAGGTCACGGGGGGCATCGCGCGGGACCTCGAGGCCGCGGAGCGTCGGACCGGCCGCGCGCCGGTCGACCCGGAGGCGGTCGCCGCCTCCCAGGGCGCCTCCGACCAGGCCTGGCTGCTCCGCACGCCCGAGCTCGAGTTCCCGGACGCGCCCGAGCTGGGCCGGGCCTACGCCGCCGCTCGGGCGGCGCTGCGACGCCTCTATACCGAGCCCGGCGACGGACTGGTCGGGCTCGTCGCGGGGTACCCCTGGTACTCGGCGATCTGGTGCCGCGACCTCGCCCTGATGCTCCCGGCGCTCCTCTGGCTGGGCGACGCGGAGTGGGTGGAGCGCTCCCTGGGTTCGGTCTTCCGGTTCCAGAGCCACCGGGCCGTCCAGGTCCTCGGGGGCGAGCCCGGGGAGCTCCCGATGCAGGTCGGCCCCGGGCCGATCTTCCTCTACGGCACCTCCGACACCACCCTCCGCTTTCCGGCGGTGGTCGAGCAGTTCCACCGGCACGCGGGCGACACCGGCTCGCTGGGAGAGTGGGGCGACGCGCTCCACCGGATCGTGGAGTGGGCCCGCGCCCGCGTCGACCCGGCGACCGGCCTCCTCCGGCACGGGGGCGAGGCGGAGGTCATTGAGACGGCGACCGCTGCGCTCTCGCGCGTACGCTACGGGATCGACTCGCCGGATACGACGATCTGGGACTCCGCGGACCGGCGCGACCACGCGGTCGACGTCCAGGTACTCTGGTGCGGCGCCCTCCGCGCCACCGAACGGCTGCTCCGCGAGGTCGGGGACACGGAGCGCGCCGGGCGCTGCTGCGACGAGGCGGAGGCGCTCGGGCCGACCATCGCCCGCCGCTACCTCCGTCCGGACCGGCAGTACCTGTACGACTCGATCCGCGGAGGCCTCCCGGTCGACAAGGTGCGGCCCAACGCGCTCCGCGCCGTGAGCGCGGGCCTCCTCGACCGGGCGACCGGCGCGCGCGTGGTCGAACGCGCGGCGCGCCCGGACCTCAGCGCGGGGTGGGGGGTCCGCACGCTCTCGGCCGACGACCCGGCCTACGACCCCCAGGCCTACCACGGGGGCCAGGTCTGGACGATTGCGACGGCATGGGCGGCCGACGCCGCCCTGTCGGTGGGACACGCCGACCGGGGTCTCGACTACCTGCGCATCATCGCCCAGCGGTACGAGGAAGAGGGGGGGTTCGCCAACGAGTGCTATCGGGGCGACCGACCGGAACCGTTCGACTCGTGCTACCTGCTCGGATTCAGTGTGGCGCCCTTCGTGTGCGTCCTCTTCGAGCGGCTCTGGGGGATCACCGTGGACGCGCTCGCCCACCGCCTCGAGGTCCGGCCCTGCTTTCCGGTCGGATGGACCCGGGCGCGGGTCGCCCGACTGCGGGTCGGCCGGGGGTGGGTAACCCTCGACTGGTCCCCCGGGCGACTCGGGGTCCGCTGGAGCGGCCCCGGCCCCCTCACGGTCGCGGGGCCGGGCGGCGAGACGGTCGTGCAACCCGGCCGAGCCGGGGAGCTGGTCGCGCCGACGGGTCGAGCGGAGGGCTGAACCGCGGGGCGGCTCCGGGAGCGGACACCGGAGCGGCCGTGCCGTATATGCCAACCTCATATCTCTGGGCCGCAGGCGGGGGGAAATGCGCCAGGCCATCGAGGTGCACGGGCTCGTCAAGGAGTACCCCGGCCTCATGGCCGTGGACCACATCGACTTCACGGTCGCCGCCGGCTCGGTGTTCGCGTTCCTGGGCCCGAACGGGGCCGGCAAGACCACGACGACCGAGATCCTGGAGGGGCTCCGCCGGCGCACGGAGGGAGAGGTCCGGGTCCTCGACCTCGACCCGTGGAAGGACGGCTATGCGCTGCACCGGAAGATCGGAGTGATCCCTCAGGACTTTCGCTTCTTCGAGAAGATCACGCCCCGCGAAGGGATCCAGTACTACGGCGCGCTCTTCGGGACCCACCCGGACCCGGCCGACCTCCTTCGCCGGGTCGCCCTCGAGGACAAGGCCGACAGCCGCTACGATACCCTCTCGGGCGGGCAGAAGCAGAAGATGGGCCTCGCGCTGTCGCTCACCAACGACCCGCAGATCTGCTTCCTGGACGAGCCGACGACCGGGCTGGACCCGCACGCCCGCCGCGCGATCTGGGAGGTCATCCGCGGCCTCCGCGCCGAGGGTCGGACGGTGTTCCTCACCACCCACTACCTCGAGGAGGCCGAGCTCCTCGCCGACCGGGTGGCGATCATCCATCACGGTCGGATCATCGCCGCGGGCACTCCGACGGAGATCATCCGGACCCGGGGCCGGCCGGAGCGCCTCCTGATCGAGGCCCCCGCGTCGCTGGCCGACTACCTCCGCACGAACGCGGGGGTCTCCGCGGAGGCGCATGACGGGCGAGTGGAGGTCCCCCTCGGGACCAAAGGGGACGCCCTCCGGGTCCTCAACGCCGTCGCGACCAGCGGGATCCCCTGGGAGGGGTTCACGACGACCCAGGACACCCTCGAGGACGTCTTCGTCCGCCTCGTCGGCCAGATGGACGAGGGGACCCTCAAGTCGGAGGGGCACGCGTGAACGGCCGCCGCCTCGCGGGCGACTTCCAGGTCGTCGTCCGCTCCTACGTGCGCAACCCGGTCGCCCTGTTCTTCTCGCTGATCTTTCCGATCATCCTCATCGCGCTGTTCGGCGCGATCCTGGGGGGGAACGGGTCGGTCTCGACCCCCCTCGCCGTCGAGAACCTCGACCACAACTCCCCGGCGAGCCAGGCGTTCCTCGCCGCGCTCAACAACACCAGTCTCGTCCAGATCACGATGGTCAACTACTCGGCCCAGAACTTCGGGGTGGCGCTCGGGAACAACGGCTACACCACGGGGCTCATCATCCCGCAGGGGTTCCAGGCCAACTACACGAATCGCACCCCGGTCGACGTGTTCCTGTATACCAACCCGGAGGATGCCTCCGATGCCGGCATCGCCGAGAGCGCCGTCCAGGGGGTCGTCACCGCCTTCAACCTGCACGCGGCCTGCAGCACCTGTTCCCCCATCCTCGGGATCACGTCGAGGAACGTCGGCAGCCAAGTCTACAAAGAGATCGACTACCTCATCCCCGGTCTCATCGGCTTTACCATCCTGACGAGCCCGATGTTCTCGATGGTCGACGTGGCCGCCTCCTACCGCAAGGACGGGATCTTCCGGGAGCTCTCGCTCACGCCGCTCACCAAGGCCGAGTGGCTTACCTCCCGCATCCTCTGGTACGTCCTGCTCACCTTCATCTCCGCGGGGATCATGATCGGCGCGGGGATCGTGCTGTTCAACGCGCACGTGCAGGTGAACGCCGGGATCCTGCCGTTCCTCTTCGCCGGGCCGTTCCTGTTCGTCTCGCTCGGCATGCTCGCCGGTACGGTCGCCAAGACCCCCGAGAGCGCCGCGCTCATCGGGAACATCATCACCTTCCCCATGATGTTCCTCTCCGGGACGTTCTTCGCGGTCTCCCTGTTCCCGTCGTGGCTCCAGCCGATCGCCCACGTCCTCCCGCTCTACTACGTCATCGACGGGATGAACCAGGTGATGCTCTTCTCGAACGCCACCCGGGCCCTCACCGACCTCGTGATCGTGATGGCGATCGCGCTCGTCTTCTTCGGCCTCGCGGTGCGGTTCTTCACGTGGCGGGACGAGTGAGCGCTCCGTCCTCCTCCCCCCCGGAGCCGACCGCCTTCCGGGGCCTCATGACCCGCTGGGCGACCGGGGTCGCGGTGGTGACGGCCCGCGCGGGGGGGGTCGACGCGGGGTTGACGGTCAACGCGCTCCTCTCCGTCGCGCTCGCGCCGCCCTCCCTCCTCATCAGCCTCACCCGGGAGGCCGACACCACCCCCATCATCCAGCGGAGCGGCACGTTCGCGGTGAACTTCCTCGCCGCGGACCAGCGGGGCATCAGCGAGCGGTTCGCCCAGACGATCCCGCCGGCCGACAAGTTCCTCGGGCTTCCCCTCCACCGGGGGACGACCGGCGCCGCGCTCCTGGACGGCACGCTCGGCGCGGCGGAGTGCCGGGTCGCGGCCTGGACCCCCCAGTACGACCACGTGCTGATCGTGGGGGAGGTCGTCCGCCAGGAAATCGGCCGCGACGCCGCCCCGCTCGTCTTCTTCCGGTCCGGCTATGCGGAGGCTTCGGGACCGGACGGCCTCCGTCTCGCGGCGGCGAGGAAATAACGCCCGGGTTACGGCGGGCGGCGCCGCTTTAACCCCCCGCCGACGTGTTCGGGCGATGTCCGACCCTCCCCGCCACGTCCGGCTCGCCGTCATCGGCAGCGGCCCCGCCGGTCTCACCGCGGCCCTGTACGCGGCCCGGGCCGAGCTCCACCCGCTGCTCCTCGCCGGCGTGCCCGCCGGCGGCCAGCTCCTGACCACCACGGACGTGGAGAACTACCCCGGGTTCCCGGACGGGATCCAGGGTCCCCAGCTGGTCGACCTCATGCGACGGCAGGCCGTCCGGTTCGGCACCGAGGTCGTGGACGACAACGTGACCCGGGTCGACCTCACCCGCCGCCCGTTCCGGATCGAGACCGGCTCGCGCGGGAGCTACCTCGCGGACGCGGTCATCGTCGCCACGGGGGCCAACGCCCGCTGGCTCGGCCTGCCGTCCGAGGAACGGCTGAA
This sequence comes from Thermoplasmata archaeon, assembly GCA_030040755.1. Lineage (GTDB taxonomy): Archaea > Thermoplasmatota > Thermoplasmata > Lutacidiplasmatales > UBA184 > Lutacidiplasma. Next base: position 6,657 of record JASHTC010000172.1, read on the forward strand.
AACGAAGGGGATCTCGGCCTGCGCCACGTGCGACGGGTTCTTCTTCAAGGGCCAGGAGCTCGTGGTCGTGGGCGGCGGAGACTCCGCGATGGAGGAGGCGCTCTTCCTGACCAACTTCGCGACGCACGTCACGGTCGTCCACCGTCGGGCCTCCCTGCGGGCGAGCTCGATCATGCAGGCTCGGGCCCGCGCCCACCCCAAGATCTCCTTCGTCCTGGATTCCGCGGTCGAGGAGGTCCTCGGGACCGACCGGGTCGAGGGGGTGCGGCTCAAGCACCTGCCGAGCGGCCGCACGAGCGAGCTCCGGGCGGGCGGCCTCTTCGTCGCGATCGGCCACGACCCGGCGACCGCGGTCTTCCAGGGCCAGCTCCGGCTCACCCCCCAGGGGTACCTCGACGTCCACGAGCACACCCGCACGAGCGTCGAGGGCGTCTTCGCCGCGGGGGACGTCGCGGACCACCGGTACCGCCAGGCCGTGACGGCCGCCGGGGCCGGGTGCATGGCCGCGATCGACGCGGAGCGGTGGCTCGCGGAGCACGACGCGCCGACCGTCGCGGCGCCGGCCGCCCCCGCGGCCGGTCGCTGAGGGCCCCGCGTCCGAGATATCCTTTAATAGCGACCGGGACGGTGCGCACCGAGGACGGCACTTGCCGAGCAAGAAGAGCCTCCATATCGAGTCGTCCGGGCAGCTGTGCATCTACTGCGGGGCCTGCGTCGGGATCTGCCCGCTCAACTGCATCTACCTGGACGAGACGCGCATCACCTTCGACGAGAAGGTCTGCACCCGCTGCGAGATCTGCGTCAAGGCCTGCCCGGTGGGAGCCATCGAGATCGGGTAGGACCACTCCAGTCCGGAGGAAGAACGTGGGCTCCGACCTGAAGACGGACGTGCTGGTCATCGGCGCCGGACCGGCCGGGAGCATGACGGCCAAGTGGGCCGCCAAGCACGGGGCCTCGGTCCTGATGATCGAGAAACGCCAGGAGATCGGCAGCCCGGTCCGATGCGGCGAGGGGATGAGCAAGGACTGGCTGCCCGACGTCGGGATCAAGCCCGGCCGCTGGGTGAACGTCGAGGTCGAGGGGGCCCGGATCTTCTCCCCCAACGAGACGGTCTTCGAGATCAACGAGAAGCACGCGGGCAACGAGGTCGGCTACGTCGTCGAGCGGGACGAGTTCGACAAGCAGCTGGCGATCGACGCCGCGAACGCCGGCGTCGAGGTCCGCCTGAAGACCGCGGCGACCGGCATCCTGAAGGACGACGGCAAGGTCGTCGGCGCGAAGGTCAAGCAGTTCGGCACGACCTTCGACGTGCACGCGAAGGTCACGGTCGGCGCGGACGGGTTCGAGAGCCAGGTGGGGCGATGGGCCGGAATCCCCACCAACATCGCGCTGAAGGACATGGACTCGTGCCTGCAGTACCGCATGACGAACGTCGACTGCGACGTGCGGTTCTGCGACTTCTACCTCGGCAAGGTCGCTCCGGGCGGCTACGTCTGGATCTTCCCCAAGGCCGAGGGCCTCGCGAACGTCGGCATCGGGGTGCAGGTGAGCCAGATCCGGTCGATGGCCGAGCCGCGGGACTACCTCGACCGGTGGATCGCCCATCACCCGGCGTACTCGAAGGGCAAGAAGATCGACATGGTCGGCGGCGGGGTCTCGATCTCGCCTCCCCTGAAGCAGACGGTCATGGATGGCTTCATGGTCGTCGGCGACGCCGCCCGGATGATCGACCCGCTCACCGGAGGCGGCATCGCGAACGGCTGCATCGCCGGCAAGATCTGCGGCACGGTGGCGGCCCAGGCCGCCCAGCGCGGGGACTCCTCCAAGGAGGCGCTCCTGGAGTACGACCGGGGCTGGCGCGCCCGGCTCGAGGAGAAGCTCTACCGCAACTGGCTCGCGAAGGAGAAGCTCTGCTCGCTGTCCGACGAGACGTTCGACAAGGTCGTGGACGCGCTGAAGGACGTCAAGCTCCAGAAGCTGAACGTCCACAACATCCTCAAGGCGGTGCGCGACAAGTACCCCGAGGTCACGAAGGAGTTCGAGGCGTTCCTGTAGACGCCGAAGGGAACGATGCCGGGCGCCCCGAACCGTCCTCCCGAGAAGGAGCCCGAGGCGCCGGTGGCCCCGGTCCTGCCGGAGCCCCCCGAGAAGAAGGTGCTGCGGCGCCTGGTGCCCTCCCGCGTCGCGCTCCTGCTCGACATCTGGAAGGGGGCGCCGAGCCCGGACCTGACCGGACCGTACGACAAGGCCGAGGAGGCGTTCGCGGCGGGGGACCCCGCCACGGCGCTCCAGGCGCTCGACCGGCTCTCGATCCGGTTCCACGAACCCCGATGGCCCACGATCCCGGAGCCGTTCCGCCGGCTCCGGGTCGCGATCCCGGCTCCGACGCCGCCGAGCTGGAACCCGGAGAACGCGCTGACCCCCGCCGAGCGGGAGGCCAAGCGGGCGCGTCGGGAGGCCGAGGACCAGGTGCTCCTCGCCCGGGGCTCGGTCGCCTGGGCCGCGGCCCACGGCGTCGACGTCGGGCCGTGGGGGGCGCGGGTCGAAGAGGCCGCCCAGCTCCTGAGTGCCGAGGGCCTCGTCCCCGGGTTCTACGAGCGGATCGACCCCGTCTGGGACGGGCTGCGCGCGCAATTGCCCCGGCCCAAGAGCGGCTCGGGTCGGCCCCCCGCCGCGAGCCCGCCGCCCTCGGCCGAGTCCGAGACGGCGTAGCGCGGTCGCGACGCCCGTGAACCCGGAGGAGCGACCGCGACGGACCCGCCGGGGGGAGGGAGAGGTGACCCAGTGGCCCCGGGGGCTGCTCGACTACACGACCGGAGCGACCCCCGACGCGGGTCCCGACCCCGAGGAGGACCGAACGGGCAACCGCATCCGCCTGGCCGCCCGACTGATCGGGCTGCTCCGCGCCGAGGGTCGGGACGTCGAGGCGGAGCTCGCGCAGCTCCACGAAGCCGAGGCCGCCTACGCGGCCGGCCGCCGGGCCGAGGCGACGGAGCGCGTCGAGCGCCTGCTGGGCGCGCTCGGGCCGACGGCGGCCTCCCGCGAGCGGCCTCCGACATCTTTAGAGCGGGACCTTCCCTGACCGCGTCGATGCCACCGCGGTTCGGGACCTTCTCGATCGTCGCCTACGAGGCGTCCACCCACAGCTGGGGCGTCGCCGTCCACTCGAAGTTCCCGGCGGTCGGCTCGGTCGTGCCGTGGGCCCGGGCCGGGGCGGGGGCGGTCGCGACGCAAGCCGCCTCCAACGTGCGGTGGGGGCCCGAGGGGCTCCGGCTCCTGACCGAGGGCGTCAGCGCTCCGGACGTCGTCCGCCGGCTCGTCGAGGCCGACCCGGGTCGGGACGACCGACAGCTCGGGGTCGTCGACGCCCAGGGCGGGGCGGCCGCGTTCACCGGGTCGAGGTGCATGGAGTGGGCGGGCCACGAGGTCGGCGACGGGTTCGCCTGCCAGGGGAACGTGCTGTTCGGGCCGGCGGTGGTCCGCGGGATGGCCCGCGCCTACGAATCGACGCCGGGGGACATCGCGGACCGGCTGCTCGCGGCGCTCGCCGCGGGCCAACGCGAGGGCGGCGACCGTCGGGGTCAGCAGTCCGCGGCCCTCCTGATCACCCGGCCGGGGGGCGGCTACCAGGGCGGGGACGACCGGTGGGTCGACATCCGCGTCGACGACCATCTGTCCCCGATCGAGGAGCTCCGACGGGTCTTCCGGGTCGTCGACCTGACGATGCTCAGCCGCGAGGACCCGGCCACGCTCTTGCGGATCACCGGCGAGGTCGCCCTCGGCGTCCAGCACGACCTCGCCATCCTGGGATACTACAACGGACGGCTCAACGGGAAGTGGGACGCCGCGGGGCGCGCGGCCTACACCCGGTTCCTCGGGGAGCACAACTTCGAGAGCAAGCAACGGAACGACGACACGATCTGGCCGAGCGTCCGGGCCTACCTCAAGGAGGGGGCGGACGCCGAGGTCATGCGGCGGACCGGCACGGCGCCGATGGTCCCCGACGCCCTGAGCCGCGGGCCGGGCGCCCAGCCGAAGCAGGGGGGAGGGGCATCCCCGAACGCTCCGAAGAAGGCGAAGGGGTCGAAGTAACGGTCGTGGCCCGGAGGACGTACGGCTCGCCCGAGGCGGCGGAGCGGCTCCGCCGCGCGATCGCCGTGGACACCCCCGAGTTCGTGACCCTGAGCGTGGACGGGTCGACCTTGACGATCCGTACGCATGCCGCCTCGGCCCGGAGCGCGCGCGCCACCCTCGAGGACCTGGTCGCCTGCTTGCAGGTCGCCGAGCGGGCCACCCCCGGGGCCTGAGGGGGTCGGACGCTCGTGTGGGAGGCGGCCGGCCCGCCGCCGCCGAGCGGCCCGTCCGTCGGGCGGTATGCGCTCGGGGTCGGGATCACGGTCTTCGTCATCGTGAGCCAGTACTTTCTGCCTCAGCTCGTCCCGGCGCTCCGGCCGGTGTACGGATCCCTGCTCGGCGACCTGCTGGTCGTCTACGGGATCCCGGTCGTCTCCTTTGTCGGCCTGGTCGGCGTCGGCCCGCTGCGGCACTGGGCCCAGCGGATGCGGCTCGCCACCGTCCAGGGCCTCGCCTGGTTCGGCGCCCTCGAGGTCCTGAGCCTCGTGGTCGTCATCGTCCTCACCGTGGTCTACCTCGCGCTCGACCCGTCCGCCCTGAGCCTGCTCTCGAAGCAGAACCCAGCGCTCACGCAGGCGATGGGCGCGCCGTGGTTCTTCGTCGGGCTCTCCTTCGCGATCGGCGCCGTCGAGGAGACGATCTTCCGGGGATGGATCTTCGGCTTCTGGATGGCGCGCGGTGGCTCGTGGGTCGTCCCGGCGGTCTGGACCAGCCTCCTCTTCGCCGGGCTCCATCTCTACTACGGCACGACCTACGGGATCGTCGCGCCCCTGATCTTCCCGACCCTGTTCTTCACGGGGTTCGCGTTCGCCGCGACGTTCCGCGTCTCGGGCGGGAACCTCGTGATGATCGCCTTCCTCCACGGCGTCTACGACGCCTCGGCTTTCCTCACGCTCATCAACGAGGACGCGGGGCTCGCGCTCCGGTACGTGGTCATCCTCGTCGGGCTCCTGGTCGCGCTCGTGCTCTGGGGGCTCCATCACGACCCCCCGGAGGCCGCATCGGGCTGGTCGCCCTGATGGACCCGGCCCCCGTGGACCCGCGTCGGGGGCGAGCGGCGGGACGCGGAGGCTGACGGCGTCGAGGCTCATCGCCCCGCTACGGGTCCCCCTCGTCCACCCTGGGTCCCGGGCACGAGGGTTAGCATCATGTAACGGACCGGAGTGCCCCGGCGATGACCGGCTCCGACTTCCCTCTCGACTTCCGGCGCCTCGGCCTGGGCCTCGTCCCGCGGGGAGGGTGAGGGCTCGATGACGGTCGCTCCTCCTCCGCCGACCCCGCCTTCCGGCGCCGCCCCGCCGGCCCCGGCGCCCAAGCCCGCGGCCACGCCGCCGGCGGCGCCACCGAAGACCCCCCGGTCGGGGGAGATCCGGGAGCGCGGGGTCTCGCGCCGGGACCACGTGCATGCCCTGCGGTGGTCGACCGCGGGGAGCGTCAAGGTCCTCGCCGAGGTCGACGTCGGCGAGGCGAAACTCTCCGGGCAGACGGCGGTCGGCGGGGCCGTGTCGGCCGACCAGCTCCGGTCCGGTGGGACCCTCGAGGTCGGGGGGACCGTCGACGTCACCGGAAGCCTGGTCTCCGCCGGGTTCCTGCGGACCCGCGGGGCGGTGCATGCCGGGCAGGCGGACCTTCGCGGCGTGGTGCACCTCGCGGGGGACCTCACGGTCGACCGCAGCCTGACCGTGAACGGCTCCCTCCGCGCCCCCTCCGTCCGGGCGACGGGGTTCCTGGCCGAGGGAGCCCTCGAGGTGCCCGGCGAGGTCGTAGCCTCGCATGTGGAGGTCCGGTTTCGCGAGAAGAGCCACGTCGGAAGCGTGCACGGGTCGACGGTACGCCTGACCGTACGACCCCCCAACCCGATCGAGATGGTCTTGGGGCGGGCGTTGCCGGTGCTGGTCCTCCGGGTGGAGGCGGATTCGGTCGAGCTCGAGGGGGTCGACGTCCGCTTTGTGCGGGCGCCCGAGATCGTCCTGGGGCGGAACGCCCACGTCACTGAGTTCGAGGGGAAGCTCGTCCGCCGACATCCCTCGGCCCGCGTGGGACCGGAGTCGCGGAGCCCCCCGCCGTACGGGTTGAGCCGCTGAGCGGGCCCGGCGCCCTTTATCATCCGGAGGACCGTCGGCAGCGCCCATGCCGCCCGAGGAGCCGGACTCCGGAGCCCCGTCGTCCCGGGCGATCCAGCA
>JASHTC010000173.1 GCA_030040755.1 Thermoplasmata archaeon
GAGCAGGGCACGAGCCTCGCCGCGGTCATCTCGGTCGAGGACCCGGTTCGGGTCATCGGGCTCGTGACACGGCGCGGAATTCGGGGCCCGGAGGCGGGGAGTTCGCGCCCGTCCTGAGGCGGGCGTCACCTGTCGGTCCTCCTTGACGCCCGAACCGGGCGATCTCTCGCCCGGTCAGCCGCCAGAGAGGATTGAACTCCCGACCTGCTGATTACAAATCAGCCGCTCTACCGCTGAGCTATGGCGGCACCGACGTTCGGCGGATGGGACTCCGAACGAGATATAGACTTGGCTCGGAGCCACGGTCTCATGGGCTCGTTGCGGCACCGGGCGCAGCCCCGTCAGATCCGATGGAAGGAGGGCTGGCCCTCCCCTAGCGAAAGCCTACTTACCCATCCGGTCCGTGACGATGCGTGATGGCAGAGACCGCCCCGGCCCCCCGGCCAGTCCGTGCCCCCCGGGGGAGCACGATCTCGTGCCGGGGCTGGCCGCAGGAGGCGGCGCTTCGGCTCCTGATGAACAACCTCGACCCCGAGGTCGCGCGGGACCCGGACCACCTGATCGTGTACGGCGGCCGAGGCAAGGCCGCCCGGAACTGGGCCGCCTTCGACCACATCGTGGAGACGCTCCGGACGCTCCGAGACGACGAGACGCTCCTGGTCCAGTCCGGCAAACCCATCGGCGTCTTCCCCACCCATGCTGACGCCCCGCGCGTCCTGATCGCGAACGCCAACGTCGTGCCGCGCTGGGCGACCGAGGAGGTGTTCTGGGACCTCGAGGCGAGGGGCCTGACGATGTACGGGCAGATGACCGCCGGCAGCTGGATCTTCATCGGGACCCAGGGGATCCTGCAGGGGACCTACGAGACCCTCGCCTCCCTCGCCCGTCTCGAGTTCCATGCCGAGGACCTGGCCGGTCGCTGGATGCTCTCGAGCGGCCTCGGCGAGATGGGCGGGGCGCAGCCGCTGGCCGTCTCGTTGCTGGGCGGGGTATCGCTGATCGTGGACGTGGACCCGCGCGCCATCGCTCGGCGCCTCTCGCACCGCTACTTGGACGTCCAGGCCACCGACCTGGACGACGCGCTGGGGCGCGTGCGCGAGGCGACCGCCGCCCGCCACGCGCGGTCGGTCGGGTTGGCGGCGAACGCCGCCGATGTCTACCCGGACCTCGTGCGCCGCGGGGTCGTCCCCGACATCGTCAGCGACCAGACGGCGGCCCACGACCTCCGCGTGGGGTACATCCCTCAGGGGCTCTCGGTGGAGGCCGCGGCCGAGCTGCGCGCGCGCGACCTGACGGGATACCTGGCCCGGGTGCGGGCCTCGCTCGCCGTCGAGGCCCGGGCGATCCTCGAGCTCCAGCGGCGCGGCGCGCACGCGTTCGACTATGGGAACAACTTCCGCTCGCAAGCGCGCGAGGCGGGGGTCGCCGACGCGTTCGATATCCCTGGCTACGTCCCCCGATACATCCGCCCCCTCTTCGCGGTCGGCAGCGGCCCGTTCCGCTGGGTCGCGCTGAGCGGAGAGCCCGAGGACATCTACCGCATCGACCGGATGATCCTTCGGGAGTACGCGGGGCGCGCCTCGCTCTGCCGATGGATCCGGCTCGCCGGAGAGAGGGTCGACTTCCAGGGACTGCCGGCCCGGATCTGCTACATGGGCTACGGCGAGCGGGAGCGGTTCGGGCACCTCGTCAACGACATGGTGCACTCGGGCGAGCTCACCGCCCCCATCGCCATCGGTCGGGACCATCACGACACGGGAAGCGTCGCGAGCCCCTTCCGAGAGACCGAAGCGATGCGGGACGGCTCGGATGCGATCGCGGACTGGCCGATCCTGAACGCGCTATTGAACGTGGCGGGAGGGGCCACCTGGGTCTCCGTCCACCACGGCGGCGGGGTGGGGATCGGCAACTCGATCCACGCGGGCCTCGTGATCGTTGCCGACGGAACCCGCGACGCCGACCGACGGATCGGCCGGGTCCTGCACAACGACCCCGGGATCGGGGTCGCGCGGCACGCCGACGCCGGCTACCCCGAGTCGATCCAGCTCGCCCGCTCCGCCCGCTTCCGGGTGCCCGGCCTGCCTCGGGATTCGGACGGGCCGTCCTCGAGGTGAATTCCGAGCCCCCGGTGACGGCCTAGCACGCCGTCCAGCCGTTCCCCTCCCGGGCTGCACGGAGGTTTATGTCGCGTGTCCGGGATGGATTTCGCTGACGGAGGAGGTCCGTCATACGAAGATGGGCAAGCAGAACGAAACGAGACATGGCGGAACGATCGGTTGGGTGGTCGCGGTCGGGGTAGTGGCCCTGGTCGCGCTCGCCCTCGGGCCTGCCCTGGCGGGGACGGCGAGCGCCGCCCCGATCCAACCGGCCTCCGGCGCCACGCAGCAGTGGGCCTATGGCGGTACGGGCAACTCGAGCGGCTCGACCACCATCGACCAGACGACGATCACGTGGAACGCGACCTTCGGCTGGACCGTGATCTTCACGGCCACGAACACGAGCCCGACGACGGTGATGCTGGAAGAGCAGCGGACGGTCGGCATCTCGCTGACGACCACCCTGACCTCGCCCAACGTGACCGGAAGCTACACCTACCACGCGACGGAAGTGGACACGGCGTTCCTGAACTTGACCAACGCGTCGACGGTCTACGTCAACGGCCAGCCGGTGGCGGCCCTCGGGGTCGACAACGAGTCCCTCGCGGTGCACGCCGCGGTCGACCAGGCGGTGAGCCTGACCGCGTTCGGCAAGAGTCACAGCGCGTTCCTGAACGTGACGGGCATCGCATCGGGCGCCGTGCAGTTCACGCCGAGCCTCGGCCTGATCCCGTTGAACCTGACGGGCGTCACCGAGTGGAACTCGAGCGCGATGGCGACCCCGCAGGTCAGCTGGAACATCAGCTACAACTGGGCCGACTACAAGTGGAACGGCGTCTCGGGCTCCGGCTCGGGCTCGTCGGTCGGAAACTGGACGGCCTCCGGAGAGGTCAGCGTGACCGGCTACCTGGTCGCGGTGCACCACATCTTCAGCGACCACAAGCCCCGGATCGGGATTCTCCTGGTCGTGCAGGGCCCGGTGGACGCCTACGATGGGTTCATCCTCGTGCCCCACGCGTTCGACCTGTTCGGCGGAGCCGCGCACCCCTTCGACTCCGAGTCCCTCGGGTCGGCCTCGGTGGGCTCCGGCATGGACCAGACGCTCTTCGTGACCACCTCGCCCCGCGGCCCGATGGTCACGGCGGCCGAGACGACGTTCGGCGCCACCGCCATCCCGGCGGGCGGCACGACGATCCTCGGCCAGGGCTCGACCGAAGCGACCCCGGCGGCCTCCTCGGCCGCTGCCCCGAGCGCGCAGGTCTACGGAGAGCCGATGAGCGTCGCCCAGGCCCAGGCCGAGAACGCCTGCCTCACC
>JASHTC010000174.1 GCA_030040755.1 Thermoplasmata archaeon
CGCTCTCCAGCGGGCCCGCGGTGCCGGAGGGAAGCGCCGAGAACGCGACCCGTACCCCGCCCCGCGCGAGTCCGGCGGGCGTCGCCGCCTCGAGCCGGACCCGCGCCAGCGCGGGGGGCGCCGGCTCCTCGAGCAGCCACACATCGCTCAACCGCTGTCCGTGGGAGCGGCCGGAGCCGACCAACCGGGGCGGGGCGAACTGGGGATGGTCGGCGAGCAGGCGGGCGAAGTGCTGTCCGATGTACCCGCTCGCCCCGAGGATCGCGGTGGGGACCGGGGCGTCGGTCACGGCAGGAACCCTCCGCGGAGCCCGAGGTCGGCGAGCGCGAACGCCGTCACGTGCTCGACGACGCCGACCGCGCGCGGGACGATGCATGGGTCGTGACGGCCCGTCACGCTCAGGGTCGTCCCGGCGCGGGTGCCGAGGTCGACGGAACGCTGCGGGCGGGCGATCGACGCGGTCGGCTTGATCGCGACGCGGGCCACGACCGGCATCCCCGTCGTGAGCCCGCCGAGGATCCCGCCCGCATGGTTCGAGCTGGTTCGGACCTGGTCCCCCTCGAGCACGAACGGGTCGTTGTGCTCGCTCCCGCGCATCCGGGCGGCGGCGAACCCCGCCCCGAACTCGACCGCCTTCACCGCCGGTATCGAGAAGAGCGCATGGGCCACCACGCTCTCGACCGAATCGAAGAACGGCTCGCCGAGCCCGACCGGAAGACCGACCGCGCGCACCTCCACGACCCCGCCCAGGCTGTCTCCGTCCCGTCGGGCCTCGAGGATCGCGGCCTCCATCCGAGCCGCCGCGGCGGCGTCCGGGCTCTCCACCTCGTTGCGGGCGGAGAGCGTGCGCAGGGCCGCGATGTCCAGGTCATCGGGGACCGCCGCGTCGACGGGCCCGATCGACCGCGTGAACGCGGCCACCTGGACCCCGCGGGCCCTGAGGAGACCCTCCGCCAAGACCCCCGCGATCACGAGCCCCACGGTCATCCGGCCGGAGAAGATTCCCCCTCCGGAGAGGTCGGCGTCGGGTCCGTAGCGGACCCGTGCGGGGAAGTCGGCGTGACCGGGCCGGGGAACGTTCTGGGTCCGGTCGTACGGCTCGCGTCGGACGTCCTCGTTCGCGACGTGGGCCCGGAACCGAGTTCCGTCGGAGCGCCCGTCGACGACCCCGTGCTCGACAACGAGCCGGTCTTCCTCCTGGCGCTTCGTCGCGAGGCGTCGACCGACCGGCCGCCGGCGGTCGAGCTGTCGCTGGATCCCGGGAAGGTCGACCGGCGTTCCCGCCGGGAGGCCGTCGACCTCGATCCCGACCTCGGGCCCGTGGCTCGTCCCGAAGATCGTCATCCGCAACCGTTCCCCGAACTGCATCATGCTCCGTCCACCTCCGCGCCCAGGGCCCGCAAGGTACTCCAGAACCCGGGGAACGACTTGCCGACCGCTTCCGCCGGACCGAGCTCGCTCGGTCCGTCCGCCGCGAGGGCTCCGACCGCCGCGCTCATCAGGAGCCGGTGGTCCGTGAGGTCGAGGAGGGACACGCGGCGAGGGGCGGCCGTTCCCTCGATCGTGAGCCCGCCGGCCGCCCGCATGACGCGGGCGCCGAACGCCCGTGCGACCCGGGCCGTCCCGGCCCGCCGGTCGGACTCCTTGTGGACCACGTGCGCCGCGCCGCGCAGCCGGCTGCGTCCCGGGGTGACGGCCGCGAGCACGCCCGCGAGCGGATACAGGTCGGGAGAGTCGGTCAGGTCGACGACGAAGGGCCGCCGACGGGACGCGCGGACCTCCATCGACCCCCCGGCTCCGCGGACTCGAGCGCCGGCGTCCCCGAGGAGGCCCAGCACCGCTCGGTCCGCCTGCGGCCACGCGGGTGGGACCCCGTCGACCCGGACCGGTCCGCCCGCCACCGCCCCGGCCGCCCAGAGGTAGGCCGCGCTGGAGGCGTCCCCCGGGACCGAGAAGCTTCCTCCCCGGAACCGCTGCCCGCCCGGGATCCGGAAGGAGCGGCCCCGCCGGACGACCTCGACCCCGTGATGCCGCACGACCGCGAGGGTGGCGTCGATGTACGGTGTCGAGACCACCCGGCCGGCGAGGCCCAGCTCCGACGCACGGTCGAGGGTCGGTAAGGTCAGGAGCAGGGAGGAGACGAACTGCGAGCTGACCGACGCGTCCAGCCGGAGGCGACCTCCCTGGATGGGGCCCCGGATGTCGAGCGGCAGCCCGCGCCGGCCGACCCGGACCCGGGCCCCCAGCGACTCGAGTCCATCGAGGAGGGCTTGCATCGGACGCTCCCCGAGGCGTTCCTGGCCGACGAACCGGACCGGGGAGGTCCCCCGGGCCGCGAGCGTGACCGCCAGGCGCAGGGTCGTGCCGGACTCCCCGCAGTCGATCGTCACCCGTCCCGACCGACGGGCTCGCGGCGACGTGACCGTCCACCGGTCGGTCGTACGACGCACGCGGGCCCCGAGCCGACGGATCGCCTCGGCCGTCCGCCGCGTGTCGTCCGAGTCCAGCGGGTGCTCGACGCGGAAGCGACGGCCGGAAAGGTAGCCGACCACGAGCGCCCGGTGGGTGTAGCTCTTCGAGGGAGGGGCGTGCACCCGGCCTCGCACGGGGCCGGGGTAGACTCGCACCCGGGTCATGGGTGGCCCTCGGAACAGAGCGGTACGATGAATCGCTCGGGGGGCATCGCCTCGAGCACGCCGGGCGCCCGGTGGCGGGGGGCGAGGGCGACCAGCGCCGGGCCCATCCCGCTCACTCCGCTCGCCACGGCCCCGGCCCCCGCCAGGAGGTGGCGGAGGCCGGCGTACTTGTACCCCATCACCCGCTCGACCAGCCCGGTGTTCCGGTGCATCGCGTCGGCCCACTGGCCCCGCAGGGCCGCCTCGGCGGCCGCCGTCCCCTCGCGGGCCCAGGGTCGGAACCGCTCCTGGAGGTGGGACGACGGCGGGTGGGTCCCCGGCGGAACGTGGATGACCGCCGTCCAGTCGGGTTCCACGGGCGCGCGCAGGAGCACGCGGTCCTCCCGGTTATTGGTCACGACGAACCCGGGGACGAGGCCGGCGAGAGCGTCGTCGAACGCCCCGGTCGCGCTCAGACCCACCTCGCGGCCGACCCTCGCGGCGAGGCCCGCCACCGCGTCGTCCGCAACCTCGGCCCCCAGCGCTCGGTCGACCGCCCGGATGACCGCCGTCGAGACCGCGCTCGAGCTCTTCAGTCCCTGGGCGAGCGGGATCTCCGAATCCACGCGGAGCCGAGCCGAGAAGGTCCGGCTCGGGGCCGCGAACGCGAGCGCGCGCTCGAACGAGGCCCGCACGAGCGGCGTGTCCGAGACCGCGGGCTCGACCACCAGCTCGGCCCGAGCGGCGGGCTCGAGCTCGAGCGACGCCACCGCGTACAGCCGCACCCCGACCGCGCAGCCAATGCCGGTGGCGAGCGCGTTGACGACCGAGACCGCGGCCGAGGAACGACCTAGCCCGCGCATCCAACCTCCCGCAGCACGGTGTCGACCGCGGCCGGCCCGGGGGCCTCTCCCCACCAGAGCTCGAAGCTCGCGGCCGCCTGGTAGACGAGGAGCCGCTCGCC
>JASHTC010000175.1 GCA_030040755.1 Thermoplasmata archaeon
TGCCGACCACGCATACGTCGGCCCTCTCCTCCGTCTCTTCGGTCGGACGCGCGGGTACGAAGCCGACGAACGGGTCCGGGACGTCGGTCGGTAGCGGCGGGGGCTGGTAGTGGATCGTCTCCCACAACGGATGCCGGACCCCCGACGTTGGCCGGGAGAAGTACAGCCCCGCCGCCAAGCGCTTGACGGCATGGAACCCCTTCCGCTTGACCCCGAGTCGGCTCCGCGACATCGCCTGGAGGTAGGCCTCCCGCTGGGCGGGACCCAGCCTCGTGAACCGGACCGGGCGGCCCGCGAGGAGGAGGTTCATGCCGCGGCTGTCCACCGCGCGCAGGAGCGTCGCGAACTCCCTCCGTTCGGCGGCCGAGAGCCCCTCGACCATCTCGGCCACCTCCCGGTCGACCCCGACCTGGCTGCCCGACGGGTACGGCAGGTCTCCGTCGGGAGCGCCGCTCGCCGGGAGGAGGGTGTCCACGAGGGCGGTGAGGACCGGCGGCGTGGACACGCCCGACCGAGGGGTGCGGGGTATTTCCTTCCCTCGGTCGTGGGCGCCCAGAGGCGAGTCCCCGAGCCGGGACTCCCCGGATGGGTCGAGACGGCCTCGACCGAGGGGGTCCGCGCGGGCCAAGGGCATTTAGGGCCGGGCGTACCCTGAATTCCCCAGCACCGATGTCGGCCCGACGGTTGGACTTGCGCACGCCCGCCTGGTTCCGTCGGGTGGTCTTCTACGAGCTCTCGGTCCGCTCGTTCCGCGACAGCAACGGCGACGGGGTGGGGGACCTGCCGGGCGTTCTGGATAGGCTCGACTACCTGCGCGACCTCGGGGTCGGCGCGGTCTGGCTCCTGCCGTTCTACCGCTCGCCGTGGCGGGACGACGGCTACGATATCTCGGACCACTACTCGGTCGACCCCCGCCTCGGGACGATCGACGACCTGGCCACCCTCGTGGAAGCGGCCCACGCGCGCGGCATCCGCATCATCGGGGACTTCGTATCGAACCACGTCTCCGACCAGCACCCGTGGTTCCAGGAGGCGCGGCGCGACCGGGGCTCCCCTCGCCGCGCCTGGTTCCTCTGGTCCGACACCGGCAAGGAGTTCTCCCGCGCGCGGACCATGTTCCCCGGGGCCGAGACCTCCAACTGGACATGGGACGAGCTCGCCGGCCAGTACTACTTCCACCGGTTCTTCGCCTCCCAGCCCGACCTCAACTACGACACCCCGGCCGTGCGCGCCGAGATGCTGAACGTCGCGCGCTTCTGGCTCGCGCGCGGCCTGGACGGGTTCCGCTGCGACGCGGTGCCCTACCTCATCAAGCGGGAGGGGACGGCCTGCCAGAGCCTCCCCGAGGTCCACCAGTTCTTCCAGGAGGTCCGCGCGATGATGCATTCGGAGTTTCCTGGCACGGTGCTGGTCGCCGAGGCGAACCAGACGGTCCCCGAGACCGTCGCCTACTTCGACCAGGGCCGGGAGTTCGACATGGTGATGCACTTCCCGCTGATGCCGAACCTCTTCCTCGCCCTCGCCGAGAAGAACCCCCGGCGGGTCCTCGATGTCCTCCGGGCGACCCTCCCCGGGGTCCCCCCCGAGTGCGGCTGGGCTTACTTCCTGCGGAACCACGACGAGCTGACGCTCGGCCAGGTGAGCGCGGACGAACGCGCGTTGTTCCTGCGGTTCTACGACCCGGCCCATGGCTCGGAGATCTACAACGGGCTCCGCCGGCGGCTGGCGCCTCTGGTGGGAGGCGACGACTCGTCGGTCCTGCTCCTCACCGCGCTCATCCTGGCCCTCCCCGGTTCGCCCTTCCTCTACTACGGGGACGAGATCGGCATGGGCGACCGCCTGGACCTACCGGACCGCGACCCCGGCCGGACCCCGATGCAGTGGACGGCGGACCCGAGCGCGGGGTTCTCGAGCGCTCCCGCCGATCGCCTCACCCGCCCCCTCGTCACGGACCCGGCCTACGCCCCGTCCGTGCGGAACGTCGCCGACGAGGAGCGCGTGCCGTTCTCCCTCCTGGGGCACATGCGGAACCTGCTGCGGGTCCGGGGCGCGCACGCCGCCATCTTCGGGCGGGAGCGGTTCGTCGGGGTCGACCTCGGAGAGTCCCCGGTCCTCGGGTTCTGGCGGCCGGGCGCCGAGTACGAGGTCCTGTGCCTGTACAACTTCTCGGAGGAGCCGGTGGCCGGCGACGTCCCGCTGGCGCCCTCCGTCTGGGCGGCCCCCGTCGAGCTGGTGCGGGGCGGCTCGTCGTCGACCCTGGGCGACGCCGGCTACCACTTCCGGCTCAGCCGCCGGGGGTTCTCCTGGACCCTGTTTCCGGTGCGGTCGCCCCCGGCCGCCGCCTAAGCGCGGACGTGGCCGACGCGCGCGCGGCGGCTGCGGCCCCTTCGCTCCCGTCGACGCGGGGCTCCTCTCCCGCTCCGTCGCCCCGTCCTTCGGGAGGAGGCCCGTCCAGGTGGGCATGATAGACCTCCCCTTCGCGTCGGACCGTCACTACGGACCCGACCCCGGGGAGCGGCCCGTCGACGATCGCGAGGAGCCGGACCTCGCCGGAGAGCTCGACGAACGCCAGGAGGTGCGGGCTCCCCCACCCGGCCGCGGGATGCACGAGTTCCGTCGCGGCCAGGACGGTGCCGTGGGCGGAGGCGGTGTACAGGTGCGTGTCGGTCGAGCCACACCGAGGGCACGGCCCGTCGGTGGGGAGGAACGGGGCTCGGCACCCGCCGCACCGGGCGAGCTCGATCATCCACGCCCCGTCGGTCATGCGGCCTCCCGACCGAGGATCGTGACGAAATTGTGCGACGCGATCCCGCTCATCGCCTGCGCTAGACCGACTTTGGGAGCGCGCGCGATCGCGCGACGACCGGCCTCGCCGCGCAGCTGCAGGGCGACCTCGCCCACCTCCGCCAGCCCGGAGGCGGCCACCGGATGTCCCCGACCCACCACGCCGCCGCTCGGATTCACGGGGAGGCGACCGTCCGGTCGGACCCATCCCTTCTCGAACCAATGGGCGGCCTCGCCGGACCCGCAGAGCCCGAGGTCCTCAATGTGGATCATGGAGAACGGGGAGAAGGCGTCGTGCACCTCCACGAACTCGACCTCCTTCCTCGTGAGGTGGGCGGACTCGTAGGCCCGCCGGGCGGCGACCCGGGTGGCCAGGAATGAGGAGAGGTCGGCCCGGTCCGCGATGCGGAGGGCGTCGAATCCCTGCCCGAGGCCCAGCACGGTCGCCGGCCCCTTCCCGCGCTCCAGCACGAGGGCGGTCGCCCCGTCCGAGATGGCGGAGCAGTGCAACAGCCGGAGCGGGAGGGCGACGGGACGGCTCGCCGCCACTTCCGCCGCGGTCACCGGTTTCTGGAAGTGGGCGTTCGGGTTCCGCGCGGCCATGGCCCGAGCGTGAACGGACGCCAGGTCGCACGCCTCGGTCCCGAGCCCGTGCCGTGCGAGGTACCGCTGCGTCACGAGCGCGGCCAACGCGGGCATGGTCGCGCCGTGCGCTACCTCGCTCGTATGCAGCGAGGCGGCGAGCTCGCGCGTCACGATCGCCGTCGACTGGTCCGTCATCTTCTCCGCGGCGACGACCAGGGCCCGGTCGAAGCGGCCGGACCCCAGCAGGAGCGCGGCCGCATGGAACGCCATGCCCCCGGTCCCGCTGGCGGAGTCGACACGGAAGCCGGACGCCGACTCCAGGCTCAGCCGGCTCGCGAGCCGGGGAAGGAAGGTCTCCGTGCCGTAGGGGCCGTGGGCGAGCATCGTGCCGGCGACCAGCAGGTCGATCGGTTTTCGGCCGATCCCCTCGAGGGCGAGGTTCGCCGCCTCGGCGGCCAGGTCGATCAGCCCCTCGGGTCGTTTGCCGTACCGCCCCGTCCCGACGGACGCGACGTGAACGCTCACGGCCCGGCCCCGAGCGACCGGCAGCGTTCGGCGGGCCGGCCGGCGATGGCTCTCGCCCGCCTCCGGTGGGGACCCGAGACGCCCCGGTCGAGCACGGCGAAGCTCCGAGGAGCCTCGGAATATAAGCGGTCAAGGTTCAATCCGCCGACTCGGTGCCTTCGGCGTCTGTCGATGTCGATGGGCCGGAACGCGCCCGGTTCGCGGGAAGGTGATCGCACGCGCGCCGAGCGAGCCGGAGGTTCGGTCGGGCGGGTCGCCCGGGTCAGCGGAGCTGGGAGATTTCCGGTCCACGTCACGGCATATGTGTGGGGGCATCCCCAGCACCACACGTAGATTCCCGTCCCGGGGTCGCCGGGAACGCCGGGGGTCACGGGGCCGAGCCCTCGCTCGACGTCGCGCGGTCGCCTACGGCGATGGTTCCGGGGACGGCACCGGCCCCCCCCGTGGTGAAGGCGCGGGCTCGGGTTCTGGTTCGAGCGCGCGACACGGCGCGCTCAGAGGATCGGCACCGAATACGTCCCCGAGACCGTGACCGACTGACTTGCGTTGGACACCCCGAGCCCGACGAACCCGTATGGTGGCGCGGTCGCGGGGAAGGAGAAGGTGCCGTTCGTGCCGGTCGTCTGGTAGATCGGGTAGTCGTTCGAGTCGACCACGTCGAAGGCCACGGGCGAGGAGCTGTTCGCGGACCAGGAAGCCGTCACAACCGCGCCGGCGGGGACCGAGAGCATGGCATCCCCGAGATGGAGGCGGAAGGTCGTGAATTGGTCGGAGAACGAGTGGCTTACGGGCACGGAGAGGAGCGCGAGGAGGACCACGATTGCCACCCCGGCGACCGACGCGCAGATCCAGACGCGGCGTTGGGTCGGGGAGGGCGTCGTGGTCGTCATCGATACTCTCCCCCTGCGGACCTCACAAAATCGGCGACGCGTAGCTCCAGGAGACCGATACCGAAGCCGTACCGGTCGAGTTCGCCTCAAACCCATCGGAGGGAGTCGTGGACGAGAAACTGAACGACCCGACCGGCGCCTCCGATGCGTCCAGGATCTGCCCGTTCCCGTTGAATACCTGGATGGAGGCCGGACCCCCCGTGACAGCCCACGAGAGCGCGACCGCGCTCCCCGTGGGCGCGATGAGGGACACGGTGCCGAACTCGTGCGTCGCATCGAAGGTGTCCGAGAACCGATGCGTCACGGGGATGACGGCCAGGGCGACCACGACCGCCACGACCGCGACCGTGGTCAGCGCGGCGATCGGCGTCCATCGTCGACGGCCGGTGGGGGACCGACGCGGCGCAGCCTCAGCGGTGGTCACAAAGTCCGCCCCCGGAACCCGACGCTTCCGCTCGGGCCCGTGTAGACGGAGGCGCGCGGCGGGGGGGCTGATCAGAGCCCGAGGACATCTGCCTCCCTCGGAGCGACAGTGTTCCCACATACATGGTGCTTCGCCCTCCGCGGTACGATCCCAGCACAACCCAGGCGCCGAGGAAGTGGTTGCTCCGGCGGGAGAGCCGCTCTCGCCGGAGACGACCCGGTCGTCAGCTCACAGCCAGTAGACGAGCGCCCCCACGTTCGGCGAACCGACGCCCGACGCCGCGTCCCAGCTGGGCCTGGCGCCGAACCCGGGGCATGACCTGGACGACGGCCGTATCGGTCGTTAACCTGCTCGGCCGCAAGTCTATCCGCCTGTCGCCGGAGAAACGGTCTCACCTACAATTTGTGACACTGGGTCGCCCGTGCGCCTGTCGGCAGGCGACCGGCTGCTATCGGGTGTGTGGTGACGGCTCCCGTGGCACCCTCGATGAACCCCCGTTTCTCCCTCCGGGTGTGCGGTGACAGGGATGCCCCCTCACGGCATATGTGTTTTACAAAAGTCTATATAATTGTTGACTTCTGTTAAACGCGTGCGGAACGCTCGGGCGACTCCCGCGATGTACTTCCTCGGGGTGCGCCTCACCCCCGAGGAGGCGTCGCTCCTCGAACGGTTCCGAGTGGCGAACGACCTGCCGAACCGCTCCGAAGCGGTGCGAGCGCTCGTCCGGGGCGCGGGCGGTGCACCCGCGTCCGAGGTCGAGCTACCGGTGACGCTTCGCGCGGCGCTGGACGAGGTCGTCGAAGAGGGCTACGCCCGGGACCTGGACGGCGCGGTCGCGACCGTCCTCACGCTCGGGCTGGGGGAGTTGGCGCGGACCCACGTCGAACGCCTCGGAGCGTTGCGCGAGCGCGCGCGCTCGGCGGCGGCGCGACGACGGGACCGCAAGCGAGCGGACCGCGAGGGTCGGGGACTCCTCGGGCGATAGTTCTCGGGAAACAACGGGGCTGGAACATGGAATCGATCGCCATTGCGTGGAGCGAGCGGAGCGGGTTTATCTGCCGACTGTGCCGTCAGGACGCCAAGCATAATGAGGTGCTGCACATCTCGTATTGCCCCGTCCACGG
>JASHTC010000176.1 GCA_030040755.1 Thermoplasmata archaeon
TACAGCGGGAGCCCCGCTGCCACGCGCTCGGCGGGAACCCCCGCCGGGAGGGGGCGGTCGGCCGGCGGCGCGTATCCGGCCAGGACGCCGTTACACAAGCTGCATCGAACGAACCTCACGTCCGCCGGGAGGTCCGGGAACCGCCGGTGCAAGGTCCTCCATTGCACCTCGACGTCCGGGCTGGCGAGGAGCAGCGAGTTCGCGACCCGACGGGCCAGCTCCCGGTCCCGAGTCAGCAGGAACCGCTCCTCGCGCGCGGCCCACCGGACGATCTCGCCGTCGTCCAAGTCGCGGACCCAGACCGCGTCCAGACCGACGAACCGAAGGTACCGGGCGAGCCGGCCCAGCATCTCGTCCGCCAGCCAGCGTGACGGCAGCACGGAGGGCCGAGCCGCGCCGCGCTCGATAAGTGCTTTGGCTCATATAGCGGAAGATTTCTCCCGCGCCCGGGTTCGCGGCGCATGCGGCTGTTCGGCACCAACGGGATCCGCGAGGTCGTCGGCGAGAAGCTCACCGCGGCCTTCATCACGCGGGTCAGCGGGGCCATCGGCGCGACCTTCCCGGTCGGCGAGCCGATCGCGGTGGGGCGGGACGGCCGCACCTCCAGTCCGGCGATCGCGCGCCTGGTGGAGGGGACGCTCGCGCTCGCCGGCCACCGGGTTATCGACCTAGGGGTCCTTCCCACGCCGGCGATCCAGTACATGGTGCCCCGGGTCGGGGCGCAGCTCGGGGTGATCGTCACCGCCTCGCACAACCCGCCCGAGTTCAACGGGCTCAAGTGCATCGCGGCCGACGGGCTCGAGGTCGAGCGGCCGGTCGAGGAGGCGATCGAGCAGGCCACCGAGAAGGAGGTGGCCCGGACCGTCCCCTTCGCCTCCCTCGGGCTCATCCAGCGGGTCTCGGACGGCGCCCACCGGTACACCGAGGGGATCGTGGCCCAGGTCGACGCGGAGCGGCTGCGTCAGCGTCGCCTGACGGTGGTCCTGGATTGCGGCAACGGGGCGAGCGTGGAGACGAGCCCGCACCTCCTCCGCCGGCTCGGATGCCGGGTCATCACGCTCAACGGTCACCTCGACGGGACTTTTCCCGGCCACCCCTCCGAGCCGACCGAGGCGAACACGCGCGATGCCCAGCGGACGGTCCCCGCGGTCGGCGCGGACCTCGGGGTCATCCACGACGGGGACGCCGACCGGGCGGTCTTCGTAGACCACAGCGGCCGGTACGTCCCCGGGGAGGAGATCCTGGCGTTGCTGGCCCGCGACGCCGTCCAACGGGCCCACGGCGGGGTCGTGGTCTCTCCGGTCTCCGCCTCCCAGAGCCTCGAGGACACGGTCGTCCCCCTGGGCGGCTCGGTCATCTACACCCGTGTCGGCTCGCCCGCGGTCTCGCACGCCATGGTGGAGCACCACGCCGTGCTCGGCGGCGAGGAGAACGGCGGGATCATCACGCCCCGGTTCCAGGTCGCCCGGGACGGGGCGATGACGGCGGCCTCCGTGCTCGACCTATTGGCACGGAGCGGGCACTCCCTCGCCGAGCTGCTCGCGGGGCTGCCGCGCTATACCCTCGTGAAGGAGCGGGTCGAGTGCCCGCCGCAGCTGCGCGAGGGCGTCGTCGCGGCGGTGGGCGAGTCGTTCCGCGAGGCGGGTCAGCGGGTCGTCACGATCGACGGCGTGAAGGCGTTCCGGGAGGGAGGCTGGGTGCTCCTTCGGCCCTCGGGGACCGAGCCGCTGCTCCGCCTCTTCGCCGAGGCGAAGGACGCGACGACCGCGCGCCGGTTCGCCGACGAGGGGTTGGCCGCGGTCCGGCAAGCGATCGCCCGGGCGAAGAGCCCGGGCTGACCCCGGGGGCGTCCGAGGGCGCGCCTCCTCGGAGGGGATGCCTGGCTCAGCGAACGAGGGGACCCAACACGAGCAGCCCGAACAGCAGCAGGACGATCACCACGATCGTGATCGCCTCCATCCCCCGCTCGTGGCCCCGGCGGAAGTAGTAGAACCCGGAGACCACCCGGAGGATCGGAGTCGCGACCAGCGCGATCAGCCCGAGGGTGAGGTAGGCCGCCGGGTCGCCCCGGGCGAGTCCCGCCGCGAGCCCCGAGAGACCCAGGAACTGGAGGATCGGGTTGGTCGCGATGGCTGCGGAGAGCGTGAGACCGGGATGGAGGACGGCGTAGACCGCCAGCGCTCCGGTCATCAGGAGTAGCGAGATGACCAGACCGCCGCGCAGGAGCGAGGAGATCCAGCGGTACTCCGCGTCCGGGAGGGTCGGGACGGGTGGGTTCGTCACGGGAGCCCGAACCCCCGCAGGATCGTCTCGACGGCGAGGATCACGATGAACGGGATGAACACGAGACGGACGGTCTGATTGGTCAGCCGGGGGAGCAGGCGGCTCCCCACGAAGGCTCCCCCGGCGGTACCGAGGGCGACCGGCGCCGCGATGAGCGGGTTGACGAACCCGGCGGCGAACAGGATCCCGGCCCCCGCGGCGGCGGTGACGCCGATCATGAAGTTGCTGGTCGCCGTGGCGACCTTCATCGGGAGGCGCAGGTACCGTTCGAGGGCGAGCACCTTGAACACGCCGGCACCGATCCCGAACATCCCCGAGACGACTCCGGCGCCGAACATCACCCCGAGGGCCGGGCTCGTGCTCTCGGCCTGGTAGGGCACGTCGCGGCCGAGCACCTGGTCCCGATACGACCCCGACAGGCCGAAGGAGCGGGACCGGGCGTCCGGGGTAACGGGTCCCGGCAGTTCCTCGTGACGCCGAGCGACCGATCCGGGGACCACCAAGAGGAGGACGAGGCCGAGGGCGACCAGGAGCCCGTCCTCCAGGTCGGCGTGGGTCAGCAGGACGGTCAAGGTCGCTCCGACGAGGGCGCCGGGGACCGTCGCGACCTCGAGGAACATCCCGATCCGCAGGTCGCTCAGCCGGTCGCGCACGTAGGCGGCACCGGCCGCGCTGGAGGTGGCGAGGATGGTGACGGCGCCGGTTCCGATCGCCTCCGGGATCGGCACCCCGAACAGGATGACGAGCGCCGGGATGACCACGACGGCTCCCCCGAGTCCGGTGAGCGAGCCGGCGAGGCCCCCCGCGATGGCGACCAGGAGGAGGAGGGGGAGGGCCAGGTCGAGGTTCACGGTGGCGGGAAACGCCGAACGTCAAAACTCTGGGGGTGGGGACCGCCGCCGCGGGGCCGTTGACACTAAACGTCAAAATCCCGGACCGGGTGGCCTCCCGAGGAAGGGCGTGGAGGTCCGAGGCGACCGGGTCGCGTTCGGTGGGCCCGGCATGGCCCCCAAATGGTCTCACTCGAACAAGGACGGGGTCGGGACGGCCTACTCGGCGGACTCCCGCCTGTGGTACACCCTGTGGCGCGGGACGGTCACTGAGGTGTACTTTCCGACGATCGACCGCCCCCAGCTACGGGACCTCGAGCTCTTGTTCACGGACGGCACGTCGTTCTTCCACGAGGAGAAACGGGACCTGGTGGCCCGCACGGAGCGGGTGGGGGAACACGCGCTCGCCTACCGGGTCCGTTCGGAGGAGCCCGCGGGCCGCTACCGCCTCCGCAAGACCATCCTGGGCGACCCCCATCTTCCCTGCCTCCTGAGCCGGGTGCGCCTCGAGGTCACCCCGCCCGGGCTGGACAACCGGCTGCGTGCGTTCGTGCTGGCCGCCCCCCACCTCAACGTCGGGGGCTGGGGAAACAACGCCTCCGTCCAGCAGCTCCCGGGCCACACCGTGCTCCTGGCCGAGAAGGACGGCGTCGCCCTGGCGCTCGGGGCCACCCTCCCGTTCCTTCGGGCCTCCGTCGGGTACGTCGGGGCGAGCGACGGCTGGACGGACCTCAACGCCCATCGCGAGATGACCTGGGAGTTCGACCGGGCCTCTGACGGGAACGTCGCGCTCACCGGCGAGGTCCCGGTCCACGACGGAGTCACCGAGTTCACGCTGGGTCTCGCCTTCGGCGAGAGCGCGGCCGCGGCCGTGACGACGCTCCTCCAGTCCCTCGGGACCCCGTTCGACGTCCACGAGCGTCGATTCCGGGCGCAGTGGCGTCGGACCAGCCGGGCGGAGGACGACACCCCCGCCCTCGCCTCGGACCAGGGCGCCCTCTTCCGGGCCAGCCGCTCGATCCTGCTCGCCCATGAGGACAAGACCTACCCCGGGGCGTTCATCGCCTCGCTCTCGATCCCGTGGGGGGCGTTCAAGGGGGACGAGGATCCGGGGGGCTACCACCTCGTCTGGGTCCGGGACCTCTTTCACGCGGCCACCGGGCTCCTGGCGGCGGGCGAGCCCGAGGCGGCCCTCCGCGCCCTCATCTACCTGGCGAGTCGGCAGCGGCTGGACGGAGGCTTCCCGCAGAACTTCTGGATCGACGGACGGCCGTACTGGCAGGGGATCCAGCTGGATGAGGTCGCGCTCCCCATCCTGCTCGCGGGGGCCTTGCATCGGACCGGGGCGCTGCGCGAGTTCGACCCGACCCCGATGGTCTACGCGGCCGCTCGGTTCCTGATCGAGCACGGCCCCGTGACCCAGCAGGACCGGTGGGAGGAGCTCAGCGGCTACTCGCCCTCCACGCTGGCGACCTGCATCACTGCGCTCACCTGCGCGGCCGGGTTCGCGCGGCGCGCCGGCGACGCGGACGGGGCGACCTTCATCCAGGATCACGCCGACTTCCTCGAGTCCCACCTGGAGGGGTGGACGACCACGACCGCGGACCCCGTCGTCCCGGGGGTCTCGCGCCACTACGTGCGCATACGCCCGGCCTCGGTCGACGACCCGACGCCGGACGAGGGGCCGGACCTTGGCCGCGTGCACCTGACCAACCAGCCGCCCGGCGCCCCGGCCGACTTCCCGGCCTCCGAGATCGTCGACGCGGGGTTCCTCGACCTCGTTCGGTTCGGCGTCCGCGCGCCGGACGACCCCCTGATCGTCGACTCCCTGCGGGTCGTCGACCAGCTCCTCAAGGTCGACACCCCCGCGGGACCGGTCTGGCGGCGGTACAACCACGATGGGTATGGCACGCGGGACGACGGCCAGGCGTTCTCCGAGTGGGGGGTCGGCCGGGCCTGGCCGTTGCTCACCGGGGAGAGGGGGCACTACGAGCTGGCCGCGGGCCGGGACCCGTCGGCCTACCTCCGCGCCATGGAGGACTTCGCGACCTCGACCGGCCTGCTCCCGGAGCAGGTCTGGGACGCGGAGGACCACCCCGCCCTGCACCTGGAACGGGGACGAATGACCGAGTCGGCGGTGCCGCTCGTCTGGGCCCACGCCGAGTACGTCAAGCTCCTCCGGTCGGCGACGGAGGGCCGGGTCTACGACCAGCTCCTCGAGGTCGTGCAGCGGTACCAGGACCCCGACCGCCGACCCCGTCGGCTCGAGGTGTGGAAGTTCACGCGACAGGTGCGGACCGCCCGGGTCGGGGACAGGATCCGGGTCATCGCCGACCAGCCGTTCGTCCTCCGGGCCACCCGCGACCACTGGGCGACCTCGACGGACGTGGCCTCGATGGAGACCCGCGTCGGCCTCCACTTCGTCGACCTGCCCGCGTTGCCCGCCGCCGGACGGGCCTGGGAGTTCACCTTCCGCTGGCCGGTCGCGGACCGCTGGGAGGGCCGGGACTACTCGGTCACGGCCGTGGACTAGCGGTTTTCGGAGCGGCGGGCGGGGTCACTCCACGGCGAGCCACCGGCTCGTCACGAAGTACCCGATCGACAGCATGACGCCGGCGAAGAGGCCGAGGTAGCCGAGGTAGGCCCAGTTCGTGCTGGTCCCGAGGACGAAGCTGCGCCCGAGGAGGGCCGAGAACGTGATCGGGTTGTACTTCGAGATGTCCTGCATCCACGCCGGGAAGTGGGAGCTACCGAACAGCGCCGCGCTCGCG
>JASHTC010000177.1 GCA_030040755.1 Thermoplasmata archaeon
GCCGAGGGGGCGGTGTTCCGGTTCACCGAGGGACCCCCCACGGCGAACGGCCCGCCCCACCTCGGCCACCTCGTGGCGCGCACGTTCAAGGACCTCACGCTCCGCTACCACCGGATGAACGGCGAGCGGCTCGTGAGCTCGATGGCCGGCTGGGACTGCCACGGGCTCCCGGTGGAGGTGGAGGTCGAGAAGAGCCACGGGCTGAAATCGAAGAAGGAGATCGAGGCCTACGGGGTCGACCGGTTCTGCGACGAGTGCCGGTCCTCCGCGCTCGCGGTCGCGGAGGTCTGGCGCGAGATGAGCCACCGGCTCGGCTACTGGCTGGACTACGAACACGCCTACCGGACCATGGACCCGTCCTTCATGGAGAGCGTCTGGTGGTCGCTCAAGCAACTGTTCGACCGGGGACTGCTCGAGAAGGGGCACTACGTCCTGCCGTACTGCCCGCGCTGCGAGACCCCGCTCGCCTCGCACGAGGTCGCCCAGGGGTACCACGAGACCACCGACCCGTCGGTCACGGTGCGCTTTCCCCTCACCGACCCGGCCTACGCCTACCGGGAGCTCCTGGTCTGGACCACCACGCCGTGGACGCTGCCCGCCAACCTGCTGGTCGCGGCCCGGGCCGACCTGGAGTACTCCGTCGTGCGGGTCCGCCCGGGCGAGGACGTCGTCCTCGCCTCGGTCGCGGTGCCCCGGTACTTCCCCGAGGCCCCCGAGGTCGTGGAACGGCTGCCCGGCTCGGCGCTCGCCGGCTGGAGCTACGCCCCTCCGTTCGACTCCGCCGGGCCGGGGCCCGGCCGCTACCGCATCGTCCTGGACGACTTCGTGACGGCGGAGGAGGGCACGGGGCTCGTGCACGTGGCCCCGAGCTTCGGCCCGGACGACCAGCGGGTGGGCGCCCGCGAGAAGGTCGGGGTGTTCGACCCGCTGGACAACCGGGGGGTCTTCGGCAGCGCCGTCCCCCTCGTCCGCGGAAAGACGTTCAAGTCGGCGGACCATCTCCTCCTCCAGGACCTCGGCGCCCGGGGCCGTCTCTTCCGGTCCGAGACGCTCCGCCACACCTACCCGTTCTGCTGGCGGTGCGACACCCCGCTGCTGTACCGGGCCATCGACTCCTGGTTCGTCCGGACCTCCCGGTTCACGGCGAGCCTCGTGCGGAACAACGCCACCGTCCACTGGATACCGGCGCACCTGAGGGAGGGGCGGTTCGGTAACTTCCTTACCGAGGCGAAGGACTGGGCGCTCTCGAGGAACCGGTACTGGGGGACGCCGCTGCCGATCTGGCTTTGCCCGATGGGCCACGCCACCTGCGTCGGGAGCTTCGAGGAGCTCGGACGTCTCTCCGGCGCCCCGCTCCCCTCCGGGTTCGACCCCCACCGGGTGCAGGTCGACCGGATCGTCTTCCCCTGTCCCCAGTGCGCCGCTCCGAGCCGGCGGGAGCCGTACACGATCGACGCGTGGTACGACGCGGGGTCGGCCCCGTTCGCGCAGTTCCACTACCCGTTCGACCCGGGCCCCTTCGACCCGGACGCCGCGCTCGACTACATCTCCGAGGGCCTCGACCAGACCCGCGGCTGGTTCTACACGCTGCTCGTCATCTCCACCGCGCTTTTCGGTCGCCCGGCCTATCGGACCTGTCTCTCCACGGGCCTGGTCCTCGACGACTCGGGTCGGAAGATGTCGAAGTCGAAGGGGAACGCCCTCAACCCCCTGGAGCTGCTCGAGCGGACGGGGGCCGACCCGATCCGGTGGGCGTTCCTCTCGGTCGACTTCACCGAGCCGATGCGGGTCAGCGAGACGACGATCCACAAGTCGGCGGCCCGCACGCTCGGCACGCTCGCGAACCTCGTCGCGTTCCACCTCCAGAACGCCCGCCCGGACGGCCTCGCCCCGGCCTCGGCCGAGCCGACGGTCTCCTCCCCGCTCGACCGGTGGGCGCTGAGCCGGCTCGAGGCGACCCGCGAGACGGTCACCGCCGCGCTGGACGAGGGCGACCCGCGGCCCGGGGCGCTGGCGGTCCGGGAGCTGATCGACGACCTATCGACCTGGTACGTTCGGCGCTCGCGCCCGAGGTTCTGGGGCGAGACCCCGCCGGAGGACCGACGGGCCGCGCACGACACCCTCTCCTACGCGCTGCTCGGCGTCGCCCGGATCACCGCCCCCCTGATCCCGTACACCGCCGAGTGGGTCCACCACGAGGTCGGCGAGCACGAGTTCGAGGAGGCCGGGGACTCGGTCCACCTCACCCGCTGGCCGGACCGCCTCGCCGCGCGCGACCCCGAGCTCGAGGAGGGGATGGCCCGGCTCCGCGAGCTGGTCGAGGTCGGCCGCGAGCTGCGCCACCGGGCCGAGGTGAAGGCCCGCATCCCGCTGGAAGAGCTCGTCCTGTTCGGAGCGCCCGGCCCGGCCCTCCAGCCGCTCGGAGCGGAGGGGACGACCTTGCTCGCCGAGGAGCTCAACGTCCGCCGCGTCCGCTGGGTGGCGACCTCCGAGCGCGCCAAGTTCCCCGACTCGGACTGGGTCGTCCGCGAGGGGGAAGGGACCCCGGTGGCGGCGCTCCCGCGCCGCCCGACCGCCGAGCTCCGGGCGGAGGGGCTGGCCCGGGAGGTCGGCCGACGCCTCCAGCACACCCGCAAGGAACTGGGGCTCGAACCGACCGACCGGGTCCGGGTCACGGTCGGGGCATCGGGCGAGCTGCTCGGGGCGCTCCGCCGCTGGAGCGCTCGGCTCACGCACGACCTGCTCGCCGACCGGCTCGACCTGGTCGAGGGAGAGCTGCCGGCCACGCCCGAGGTCCGCCGATGGGACCTGGACGGGGCGGTCCTGACGGCCACGGTCGCGCGCGTCGGCGACTAGGCGTCGGTGGGTACACGGACCACGGGCCCGCCCGGGCTCGTCTCGGCGTACACCTCGGCGCCGAACCGCAGCACGCGCACCCGGGGGTCGCGCCAGGCGTCGGGCGGGAGCCCGGCCTTCTCGCACGTCCCCTCGAGGAACTCTTCCGCGGTCCATCCCTGCTCGGGGGCGACCTGGGGCAGGAGCAGGCCGCTCGTCCCGTACCCCTCGACGATGAGCCCGTCCCGCCCGACGCGGACCGCCGCGATCCGGTCCGACGGACGGTCGCCCGGGATCGCCTCGGGCACGGTCAAGACGGAGACCTCGACCGTGAGTCGGGGGAGCTCCGCCGACACGACCGGCCGGAAGCGGGGGTCCTCCGTCGCCGCCGCGAGGGCGGCTTGGGCGACCGCGAGCCGCAGCGGGAGGGTCGGCAGCGGGTAGCCGATACACCCCCGCAGGTCGCCCGAGGGGTGGCGCTTCAGCGTCACGAAGGCACCGCGCTTCTCCTCGAACTCCGGGGGGAGCTGGGGACGGGGTGCGGGCGCCCGCCGGACCCCGGAGGCCAGCCCGGCCTCTAGGCTCTCCCGAGCCCACGGGACCGCACGTCCCCACACGGAATCGGGAACCACGCCCGGGAGAGGCGCCCGGCCCAGAAAGCCCCGTCGCGCGGGGCCCCCGGTCCCCGTTTTATATCCGAGGGCGGGTCCCGCCCCCTCCTATGCCGTTCCCCGAGGCGGTCGAGCGCCTGCTCAACAAGAAGATCTGCATGAACTGCTCGGCCCGGAACCCCCCGAAGGCCACGCAGTGCCGGCGCTGCGGCTACCACGGCCTGCGGGTCAAGTCGCGCGAGCGCTCCGGCAAGACCCAGTAGGGCGCCTCACGGTGGCCGCGCCATCGAGCTCGCCTCCGAGCCGAACGGCGGCGGGACCCCGGCCTTCAGCTCGCGGGCGACGTCCATCCGCTTGCGGAACAGGAACACGAGGTTGCCCAGCCCGTCCCGCCAGCTCGAGAGCTTGGGCGTGCCCCACCGCTCCCGGTAGTGGATCGGGACCTCGACCACCTTGAGGCCCCGGAAGAGCGCCTCGATCTTCAGCTCCTCGCTGAACGCCATCCCGTCCTGGGTGAGGGCGATCCGGTCCAGCACCGAGCGCCGGAACACCCAGAAGCCGCTCTGACTGTCGACCAGCGTCCCGCCCGTGACGCCGCGGATGTACCGGTGGTAGGCGATCCGCAGGGAGAGGTTGAGCACCCGGTTCCCGATCCGGTGCTCCGTCGTCATCGCCTTGCGGTCGAGGAACGCCATCCGGTTGCCCGTGAGGAAGTCGAGCCCCCCGTCCAGGAGCTGGCGGACGTACTTCGGGATCTCCCCGACCGGGTAGGTGGCGTCCCCGTCGGCCGTCGCGACCACCTCCCCGCGCGCGGCCTCGAAGCCGGTCTTGTAGGCCCGACCGTACCCCTTCCGACGCTCGAGGATTACCCGCGCGCCCGCGCGCTCGGCGACCTGGGCGGTCCCGTCGGGGGACGCCCCGTCCACGACCAGGACCTCCCAGTCGAGCGGGTCGGCCGCGAAGAGGCTTCGGTTCGCCTCGTCGGCCGCCCGGCGGAACTCCTCCACCACATGGCCGATCGAGCCGGCCTCGTTCAGGGTGGGGATGACGAGGGAGGCGCGCATGCTGGAACGCTCCAGATGCCGGCACCCCTTAAACCCCCGCGGCCGTTCGACCCCCCACGTCCGAGCGGGGCCGCCGTCGTTTGCCCGCGCGTCGGTGGGGAAGCTTCCCGACGACCGCGGATGTCGGCATCTGGGCGAGCGGCCCGACCCCGGCGGCGCTCCTCGAGGCCCTCGGCCTCGGGCTGTTCGCGCTGATCACCGACCTGCGGACCGTGCGCCCTCGGGGGGAGCGGGCGGTCAGCGCCTCTGGGCTGGATGGGACTGAGCTCGTGGTCGCGTTCCTGACGGAGCTGATTCAGCTGCACGCGACCGACGGCTTCCTGGCGCGGCAGATCGAGGTCCGTCCGCTCGGCTCCCCCCCGACCTCCCTGGTCGCCAGCCTGCGCGGGGAGGTGTTCGACCCGGCCCGCCATCCGGCGCGGAGCGAGGTGAAGGCGGCGACCCTGCATCAGCTGGTGTTCGACCCGTCCCGCGGTCGGGCCCGGGTCATCGTCGACATCTAGGGCCGCGGGCGCCGCTACGGCATCCGGTCCACGACCGCGCGCAACGAGGCCCCGGGGGCGGGGAGCCGACCGGCCTTGCCGAGGATCCGTTCCAGCGCCGCGAACGTGACGAGCAGGTCGGGCCAGTCGGCAATCCCCATGTGGCCGATGCGGAAGATCTTGCCGGTGAGCGCGCCCTGGCCTCCCTGGACGAGGATGTTGTACTGGTGCTCGAGGACCTTGCGCAACTCCGCGTCGCCCATCCCGTTCGGGTTCTTGATCGCGGTCACGGTATCGGAGGCGAACTCCCGCTCGGGGAACAGCTCGAGGCCCAGCGCGTCCACCGCGGCCCGGGACGCCTCGGCGAGCCGATGGGTCCGCGCCAGGCGGCCCGCGAGGGTCTCCTCCTTCAGCAGGAGCAGCGCCTCGCGGAGGGCGAGGAAGAGCGGGACGGCCGGGGTCCACGGCGTGTCGTTCTTCTCGAGCGGCCCCAGGTGGGCCTTGAGGTCGAGGTAGAACGAGCCGGGGTGGAGCGCCTCGACCGCCCGGTCCGACAGGTGGACGATCGCCAGGCCCGCGGGGGCCGCGAGCCCCTTCTGCGGGCCCGCGACCAGCGCGTCGATCCCCCACTCGGTCACGTTGATCGGGATCCCGGCGACCGCGCTGATCCCGTCGACCAGCAGGAGCGGGGAGCCGGCGCGGCGCACCTCTTTCGAGATCGCTCCGAGGTCGTTCGCGAGGCCGACGCTCGTCTCGTTGTGGACGAGACAGACCGCGACCACATCCCCCTTCTCGAGCTCCGTCCGCACCGCCTCCGGAGCGATCGGGTGGCCCCACGGCGCGGTCACGGTCGTGACGTGGGAAGAGTACTGCCGGGCGATCTTGTCGCTCCGCTCGCCGAAGTTCCCGTTCGAGAGGACGAGGACGCGGCCGTCCTTCGGGAGGAGGCTAGAGTACATCGCCTCGAGGCCGGCCGTCCCGCTGCCGCTCAGGACGACTTGGTGTCCGGGTGTCCCGAACAGGACCGGCAGGAGCTCGCGGATCTCCTGGACGATCCCGTGGAAGTAGTCCCCCCGGTGGTTCAGGGAGGGCATCGACATCGCCCGGAGCACCCGCGGATGGATCCGCACCGGTCCGGCGATGAGGAACGTCGTGGTCTCGGGGTCGAACGTCATGCGGGCACCTCCGGGAGCGCGACCGCCCCCCGTAACGGTTCCCCCCGCAGCGCCCGGAGGACCTCGTCCACGATGTCGCGGCCGGCGCGGCGCTGGGCCTCGGCGGTCGAAGCGCCGAGGTGGGGGGTCACGATCGCATGGGGATGCTCGAGCAGGGCGCGGTTGGTCGGCGGCTCCTCCTCGAACACATCCAGCGCGGCGCCCCCGACCTGGCCGGAGTTGAGGGCGGTCACGAGGGCGGCCTCGTCGACGAGGGCGCCGCGCGCGACGTTCACGACCAGGGCCCCGGGCTTCATCTGGGCGAACGCCCGCGCGTCCAGGAGGTGACGGTTCTCGGGAG
Organism: Thermoplasmata archaeon; assembly: GCA_030040755.1. Lineage (GTDB taxonomy): Archaea > Thermoplasmatota > Thermoplasmata > Lutacidiplasmatales > UBA184 > Lutacidiplasma. The sequence continues at coordinate 6,508 of JASHTC010000177.1, forward strand.
TGAGGGCGGCGTGCACGCTGACGATGTCCGCGCTGCGGAGCAGCTCGGGGAGGGAGACCATCCGGGTCGCGTCCCCGGAGGCGCTGACGAACGGGTCGAAGGCGACCGTGGTCGCTCCGAAGGGGCCCACCCGCCGGGCGACCTCCCGGGCGATCCGGCCGTACCCGATGAACCCGACCGTCCTTCCCGCGAGCTCGTGTCCCCCGGTCCCCCGCTCCCACTTCCCGGCCCGCGTGGCGAGGATCTTCGGCAGCAGCCCGCGGACCAGCAGCAGGTAGAGGGCGACCGACAGCTCCGCGACGCTGGCCGTCGCGGCCGCGGGAGCGTTGACGACCGTGATGTGTCGCTCGGCGGCCGCCGCCAGGTCGACGTTATCGACTCCCACCCCGGCCCGAGCGACCAGGTGGAGCCGCGGCGCGGTGCCCAGGAGCTCCCGAGTGACCTTGGTCCGGCTGCGGACGACGAGGGCCCAGGCCGTCGCGAGGTGCTGGGGGAGCTGGGCCGGGTCCGCGCTCGCGTCGATCACGGTACACGGTCCGGTCCGCAGCTGGATCACCGCATCGGCGTCGATCGGGTCGGCGACGACCACGAGAGGAAGGTTGGCCATCGGGCGCGGGACCCCGGAGGGAGGGAAAACGGTTTGCGTCGCTCGAGCGGAGGCGACGGTCCGGGGCGGGAGGGCGGCCCCCGACCGGTCCGGATGCGGTCCGCCGGGGCGGGAGGCCGCGCGGGGGCGCCGCCCGGGGTTTCTCGCCGGCGCGGGCCGCTCGGGTATATCTACTTTCGACGGGGTGTTCTCGCCGAACTGGGTTCTCGCAGGCCGGGCGAGGTGGGGGGTCGGGATGAGCTCCGGGGATGATGCGGTGCTCGCCATCGCCGCCGCGGGGAGGCCCCCCTCCCGCGGTCGCCGGCCGAACCCTCGCATCACCCAGATCCGGCGCGGCTGGCATATCATGCGGGCCAACCTGCTGGCGATGATCGGCCTCGCGGTCCTCCTCTTCCTGGTCGCGCTCGCGGTCTACGCGGCCACCCTCCCCTACCCGTGGACGTCGATGACGACGTACTGTGCCTACACGCCGGGCTCGCAGAACACCTTCTGCGAGGGCCAGCCGAACTCGGTCTGCGTCTATTCCCCGGGGACGGTACCGCCGGCACCGAACTGCTACCAATCGCCCACCTACTACCCGGCGTTCATCGCCCCGACGGTCTCCTTCGTTCCGTTCCACACGGGCCCCTTACCGCTCGGCTCGTTCGTCGATTCGAGCCAGAGCATCGGCGGCTCCCAGTTCTTCAACCTCTACCAGGGGATCCTTCGGGGGGCGGACTGGACGCTGTTCCTCTCCTTCACGATCGTCATCGCGGGCGCGGCCATCGGCCTCGTGGTCGGGGCCATCGCCGGGTACTTCGGGGGTCTGGTGGACGAGACCCTGATGCGCCTGGTCGACATCATGCTCTCGATCCCGTCGATCCTCCTGGTGATCCTCGTCATCGTCGTCCTGTCCCAGCAGCCCGCGTTCGCCGACTCGCTCATCAGCCACCTCGGGTTCGTCATCCTCGGGTTCGTCATCGTCTGGTGGCCGCTCTACGCCCGCATCGAACGGGGGCTCGTCCTCGTGACGCGCGAGCAGAAGTTCGTCGAGGCCGCCCGGGCCGCCGGGGCCTCCCGCAGCCGCATCATCCGCAAGCACATCATCCCCAACTCGCTCTACCCGATGTTCGTCCAGGTCTCCCTGGACGTCGGGGGGATCCCGCTCACCGTCGGGGCGCTCGTCTACCTCGGCTTCACCGACATCTTTCCGAGCGTCACCTTCCCCGAGTGGGGAACGCTCTCGGCCCTCTCGGTGAGCCCCTCGTTCATGACCGGCCTCCTGACCGGCTACGAGCTCAACGTACCCGTCTTCTTTCCCTGGTGGATGGTCTTCTTCCCGGGGGTCATGCTGTTCATCTTCGTGATGGCCGTGAGCTTCTTTGCCGACGGCCTGCGCGATGCCCTCGACCCGCGGCTGCGCACCTAGGCCCGACGACTTCACCGGCCCCGCCCCGGAGGCCCCCCTCACCCCGGGCTCCGAAAATCACAGAACGAGCCACGTTGAACGGAGCCATCCCTCCACCGGTGGGAACCGGTTTTATATTTATAGTACGATTCTAATGTGCTAGCCGAGCCATACTGTAGCATGGTCGGGCGGCGGAGACGATGAGGATCGACCCCGGGCCCGGTGGGCAGGCCGCTCCGGAGCCGACCGCCATCGCGTCCCCCGCGGTGCGTCGACCGAATCCCCGGGTCGCCCAGATGAAGCGGACGTGGTACTTCCTCCGGCGGAACACCCTGGCCATGGTGGGGCTCGGGGTGATCGTCTTCCTGGTCGTGCTCGCCCTGTACGCGTCCACCCAGCCGTACCCGTGGACCTCGATGACCCCCTACTGCGTCTACACCCCGGGCTCGACCAACACCTTCTGCGAGGGGCAGCCCAACTCGATCTGCGTGTACGCCCCGGGGACTGTGGCCCCCGCGCCGAACTGCTACGTGACGCCGACCGCCTACCCGTCGTTCATCGCCCCGACGTTATCGCTCGTCCCGTACCAC
>JASHTC010000178.1 GCA_030040755.1 Thermoplasmata archaeon
CGCTTCCGTTCCTACTCCGCGGAGGCGATCCGGGCCCAGCTCGAGCGGATCGCCGGGGCCGAGGGGAAGAAGGTCGACGCCGAGGCCTACGAGGCGATCGTGACCGCCGCGGCGGGCGACATGCGCCGTGCGATTAACCTCTTGCAGCTCACCGCGACGCACGCGAGCCACGTGACCGCGGAGACCGTACAGGAGAACGCGGCGGCGCCGCTCCGGCGCGAGGTGGAGGGGATGCTCGCCGCGGCGTTCGCCGGCGAGTTCCGCGAGGCACGGAGCCGCCTCTATGCCCTGCTGAGCGACCGCGGCGCCTCTGGAGAGGACGTGCTGCGCGCGGTCCACGGCTACCTTCCGGACATCAGCGACCAGCTCCTCCCGCCCCGCGAGAAGGTCCGACTGGTCGAATACCTCGGTGAGGTCGACTTCCGGCTGGCCCAAGGGGCCTCCGACCGCGTCCAGCTGGAAGCCTTACTGGCCCACCTGGCGGCCGCGGCACCCCCCCGGAAGTGAGGGTCGTGGCGCGTCAGAGGGACGTCGGGGAGAAACCGCGGGTCGGCCGCCGGGCCGTGGTGGAGGGGGAGCTGGCGGTCGGCCGCTCCACCCGCTCGGCGATCCGGGCCCACCGGGTGGAGAAGGGGGACCCGGTCAGCGTGGGAGAGCTCGCCGGATTGCTCGCCATGAAGCGGACCCCCGAGCTGATCCCGCACTGCCATACGGTCCCCCTCACGTCGAGCTCGGTGGAGGTCCGGCTCTCCCGGCGCGGGGTCCGGGTGCGGGCGGAGGCTGGCGCGTTCGACCGGACCGGCGTCGAGATGGAAGCCCTCGTCGGGGCCACCGTCGCCCTCCTCACGGTGTGGGACATGGTCAAGTACCTCGAGAAGGATGGCCGCGGGCTCTACCCGCACACGTCCCTCGGCCCGGTCCGCGTGGTCGTGAAGCGGAAGGGCACACGGAAGGTCCCATGACCGAGCCCCACCCCGCTCCCACGGCGACGAGCCGCCACCACCTCGGCGGGAGCCGGAGCCTCTCCTTCGGCGTCCTGTCGGTCTCCGATACCCACACCGAGAGCGATGACCCCTCCGGACATCTCGCCCGGGACCTCCTCACGGGCGCGGGCCACAAGGTCCTCCACTACCAGCTGGTCGCCAACTCGGTGGCGGACGTCCGGGACACCCTGGAGCCGTGGCTCGCGGAGATCCCGCTCGAGGTCGCCGTCACGGTCGGCGGGACCGGCGTCAGCTCCCGCGACCTCACCGTGAACGCCCTCGAGGCGATGGGCGGCAAGAAGCTCGAGGGGTTCGGGGAGCTGTATCGGTCGATCAGCCTCCCGGAGGTCGGCCCGCTCGCGATGATCAGCCGGGCGGCGCTCTACCTCGTCAAGGGAAAGCCGGTCTTCGCGCTCCCGGGCAGCGAACGGGCCGTCCGGACCGCGATCGAGAAGCTGATCCTGCCGGCCGTGATCCATCTCGTGGAAGAGCTCGAGCGCTAGCGCCCCGCGCCGCCCCGGAGGGCCAGTGCGCCCATCGGGGGAGGTCCCGGGTCGAGGACCTGGGGGGGCGAGCCCTGGCTCCGGCAGAAGGACTCCCAGGCCGGGCTCGCGTCGATGTGGTGGCTGAGCAGGATGCCCCTCGGCGTGAGGCGCTCCCACGCCGCGTGGAGCTCGAAGCGGGCGCGGGCCGCGACCGGGCCGTTGTCGTAGAAGAAGAGGTCGACGCTCCGGGACGCGGCGAGGATCTCGCGCAGGCGGTCCTCCGTGTTGCCCAGCGCTAGGGTCCAGCGCGAGCGGAGCGGGGGCGGCACGAACTGGCCGACCGCGACCTCCTCCACCCCGACCGAGCGACCGGCGGTGGGACCCGGGCCCAACGAGGTCAACTCGCCCGTGCCGTTCGCGTCGAGCGCGGCGAGGATCCACGCCGTCGAGTAACCGGGACGGACGCCGGTCTCGACCACGACCGCCGGCCGTTGGCCCCGCACGATGAGGTAGAGGAGGGCGCCCTGGGGCAGTTCGTGGGTGAACGCCATGCCGGCTCCCCGCTCGAGCAGCTGGTCGGGGAGGTCGCTCTCCCGGAGCTCCCGCCGGAACCGTTGCAACTCGCTCGCCGAGGCACCGGTGAGCGCTTGGATCCGGTCGAGGGCCGCCTGGCGAAAGAGGAGCATCCGCTGACGGATCGCCCGGCGGGCCGCCGGCGATACCAGGGAGTGGCGGCGCTGGGAGCGGTCGACGTACGGCACCGCCTGACCCGATATCGATCCGGTCCCGAGGTCCATGACGCGGTCCCCTCTGGAGGTCCGCCAGAGGTACACGTGCCCTAAGGGTCTCATCCTACAAATGGTGTGTGGCAGGCGCGCGCGTCGATTGGTGACCTCTCGGTCAGCGCACGATTTAATATTCCGACGTCCCTCAAGGAACCACCAGGTGCTCCATGCCCGTCCAGGAAGTCGGTGGGGTCAACTACGACAAGTTCGCCCAGGAGAACGGGGCCGCCGTCGTCGACGTGTGGGCTCCCTGGTGCGGACCGTGCCGGATGGTATCGCCCATCGTCGACCGCCTGAGCGAGAAGTACCGCGGCCAGGTCGCCTTCGGTAAGATGAACTCCGACGAGAATGGAGAGAAGGCCGGGGCCCTCGGGATCATGAGCATCCCGACGTTGCTGTTCTACAAGCAGGGCAAGCTCGTCGACCGGATCGTGGGGGCCTACCCCGAAGAGGTCATCGACGAGCACATCCGCCGTCTCCTGTGACTGTCCCGCCCCGGGCACGGGCGCTCTCCCCTCGGGGCCGGCGCGAACCCGGGTGAGGTCGTCGGGTTCCGAGACCTCCGCACCGAGGGGGCGATATGAGCACCCCTTCGATGGACCCCCAGCTGGCGCGCTACACGTTCCAGCGGAAGCTGGACGAGATCGCCCAGTGCCGGGGGCGAGCGACCGAGCTGATCTCGCTCTACGTCCCGCCGGGCAAGCAGGTTTCGGACGTCATGGCCTACCTGCGGAACGAGTACGCCCAGAGCTCCAACATCAAGAGCCGGACGACCCGCAAGAACGTCATGTGGGCGATCGAGTCGCTCATGGGCCGGGTCCGGGGCTTCAAGGAGCCCCCGGCGAACGGGGTCGCCTTCTTCGTCGGCAGCAAGGCCATCGGGGCCGACAAGTCCGAGCCGGTCACGTTCATCGTCGAGCCGCCCGAGCCGTTGCACACCTACCTCTACCGGTGCGACTCGACGTTCTTCCTCGACCCGCTGCTCTCGATGGTGCACGAACCCGACCTCTGGGGTCTGATCGTGATGGACCGGGCCGAGGTCACCCTCGGCATGCTCCGCGGCAAGCGGACCGAGAGCCTCCGGAATCGGCAGTCGATGGTGCCGAGCAAGCACGGCCGCGGCGGTCAGTCCCAGCACCGGTTCGAACGGATCATCGAGCACGCCGCTCACGACTTCTTCGTGAAGATCGCCGAGATGGCCGGCGAGATCTTCCTTCCGAAGAAGGACCGGCTGAAGGGGATCCTGCTCGGTGGCCCGGGCGCGACGAAGGAGTACTTCTACAAGGAGGCCTACCTCCACTACGAGCTCCAGCAGAAGGTGGTGCAGCCGCTCTTCGACACGGGCTACACGGACGAGTACGGTCTCAAGGAGCTGGTCGAGAAGGCGAGCCAGACCCTGCACGGTCTCGAACTGACCGAGGAGAAGCGCCTCGTCCAGCGGCTCCTGGCCGAGGTGCGCAAGGCCGAGACCGGTCTCGCCGCCTACGGCGAGGCCGACGTCAACCGCGCGCTGGACCTGGGCGCGGTCGACACCCTGCTGATCTCCGAGGGGCTCCGGCGTCAGCGGGTCACGTTCCGATGCACGGCCTGCTCCACCGAGTTCACCCGAACCCTCCCCGACGAGGAGATCGACACCGTCCTGGACGCCCCCTGCCCGAACTGTGGCCAGCGCCAGGTCACGGAAGCCGCCAACGAGGACTTCGTGGAGGGGCTCTTCCGCCGCGCCTCCGCCTCGGGGGCGACCGCCCGGCTGATCTCGGGGGAGAGCGAGGAGGGAGAGATGCTGACGAAGGGGTTCGGCGGGATCGGGGCCCTGCTCCGCTACCCGCTCCCATCCGCGGCCCCGCTCCGGGCGCGTCCCCCCTCCGGCTAGACTCCCGGACCCGAGCCGGGCCCTTCCACGGGACGGGCCACTACCAAAGGTTGCCGAGCGGGTCCTCGTCGGCGGGAACCGGGGTCGGAGGGGCGGGCGCCGGTCCGGCGCGCGCATCGCCGCGGAGTCCCGGAGGGTACAGCGCCGCGTTCGGGTAGGCCGGCGGGGGGACCCGCCGCCGCTCGACGATGACCACCGCCACGGCCAGCGCGACGACCGCCACCGCTCCGACCGCGAGGAGACCGATCAGCCCGTGGAACAGGGAGGGACTGGCCGGGGTGGGACAGCCCGAACCGGTCAGGAGGCAGCGCTGGGTCGCGCCGTACTGGCTCACGCTCTCCGGCTGGCCCTGCACGACCGTGGAGGGGGCCGAGTTCGGCGCTCCCGTGCCCGCGAGCTCCGTGACCCCGGAGGATGCGGAGCCCGCGAGCGAGGTCGGCTCGAGGCTGGATGCGCTGTACACCCAGCTCGACGCCCCGAGCCCGAAGTGACCCGCAGCCGACATGGACCGGAGGTCGATGAACGCCAGGCTCGCGGTCGCGGCGCCGGACTCGTTCGCGGACCACGGCTGGCTCGAGCCCTGGAAGATGTCCGAGGCGGAGGGCACCAGGATGAACCCGTCCCGGAGGGTGAACGGCCCGTTGACCACGAGCGCGACCTCTCCGTACTGCACGCCCGCCAGCTTGACGGAGTTGCCCGTCGAGTAGCTCCCCGAGACGTCGAGGGTGCCGTTGACCGCGATCGGCAGCGTGCCGTTGCCCTCGACCGAGCCGGTGACGAGAGGCCCGGTGTGCGCCGCGAAGTAGGCATACGTCGCGTTGAGGCTCGCCTGGTACGACGCGCTCGAGTTCCAGCTCTGGGACGCGGACAGGTTCGTCGGGAAGAGTCCCAGGGGGGTGCTGAAGGCGACCGAGCCGGTCGACCGGACCTCCACGCCGAGGTAGCCGGCGCGGCTGACCGGGGCGAGGTGGAGCCCCGCGGGAAGGTAGGAGGAGGTGGATTCCGTGATGTTGCCGACCTGGATGGAGGTGGCGTTCACGAGAGCAAAGGCGGTGACCGGGGTGCCGTCCTCGTAGACCGTCCCGTCGCGAAGCACGAAGGCAGTGGAGTTGACGGTCTCCCAGGCCCGGGCGGCGAGTTCCGCGTAATAGGTGGGCGAGCTGCAGGTGGGCAGGCAGTACTTCACGTTGAATGAGGCGCCCATCGTCCGCTGGGCGATGAGCTCGAACTCGTCCGGGTTGGTGGTCGAGTTGACCTGGTCGATCCGGACGGTGAACCCGTAGGTCGCGTTGCCGACGTACGGCACGCCGGAGGAGTTCGCCGTGGCGTGGGAAGTACCGGAGAAGGAGACCGAGTCGACCGCTCCGTAGGCCCACACCGCGCTCGAGGAACCGGCGGCGGGGACCGAGGAGGCCGACGCCCACCCCATGGGCACCACAAACACCATGAGCGCGGCCACCACTGTCGCTCCCAGCAGAGCGCCCCCTGTGGAGCGACCCGCCCGAGATCGAATCCGCACGGCCCACCACCTGGACGAACGATGGAGGGCGCCACACTTAAACGGGTGTGCCGAACGAAGAGCCTCGATTTGGACACCGTGCTAGACCATCGCAAAAGTGGGGAGGGGGGACGGTGAGAGCGCTCACAGAATCGGAGGCCCGCGTCATCGCGGTGATGCTCGCGGCCCGACCCGACCGCGAGCGCGAGCGCCTTCACCAGGTCCAGATCCCTCGCTCGACGTACCACGCCGTGCGCCGACGGGCCTACGAGGAGTCGTGGCTCCGTGACCGGTACATCCCCCACCCCGTCCCGATCGGCCGCCCGTTCGTGACGTTCCTCCTCCTCCGTCCGTACGCGGACCGGTTCGAGGAGTTCGCGACCCTCGCGGCGGCCGACCCGGGGAACGTGGCGCTCTGGACCGGCACCCAGGTCGCCCTGGCCATCTTCTTCCAGCCCAAGGCGACCGACGCCAAGCGATGGGCCGCCAAGATCGAGGCCCAACGGCTCGGGGCCAACCCGCTCATCCTCACCGTCGCCGGGGACGGCCCGACGGTCCCGGTGTACTTCGACTTCGAGGGCCTCTGGTGCCATCTCGTGGGCCTGCCGGGAACCCTGGCCTACCCCCACGGGCTCGGAGGGGCGGTGCCGGAGGAGGAGGAAGGGAGCCCGCTCCTGACCCCCCATCGCCAGTGGGCGATTTCCGAGCTCCTTCACCGGCCCTTCCTCGCGACCGAGGATGGCCGCGGCTCGCACCTGGTGGGACCGTTCGGGCTGCCGTTCACGCAGCGCCGGATGCTCGCTCGCGGCTGGGTCGACCACCGCACCCTTCTCGACCCGGCTCGTCTCCCGGCATACCAGGGGAAGAGTCCGGACCAGGTCGTCCTGCTCTCCGGAGCCCCCCGGGCCGAGGCCCGCCCGGAGCTCCTCTTCTCCACCCTTACTCGCGAGTGCCGGGTCTTTCCATTCCTGTTCGTGGTCGGCTCCGACCGGTGGCTCGTCGGGGCGCTCGGGGCCGCGAACCCGCCTCCGGAGGCCGCGTCGGGCCGTCGCCCGGTGCTGGCCACCTTCCGCGAGTATCTCGAAGGCATCGAGATCATCCAGGAACCCGCCGACCGGTTCGTTGCCCGCGTCGACCACCGGTACGACCGCCTCATCCCGTCGAGAGCGGACGGCTCGGCGGCGAAGGCCTGATATTTCGGCGCCCGTGCTCACCCAGCGGGGCGCGTCGCTCAGCTTGGATAGGGCACCGGGTTCCTAACCC
>JASHTC010000179.1 GCA_030040755.1 Thermoplasmata archaeon
AGCAGGCTCCGAACGATCCGGGCCGCCACCTCGATCTGCTCGGTCATCGTGTCCAGCCGGGAGAGCATCCACGGGTCCGGACGCCGCCGCCGCAGGCTCTCCGCCACGAGCATGACGTTCGCGAGCGGCGTGTTGATCTCGTGCGCCACCCCGGCCGCGAGCTGGCCGACCGAGGCGAGCTTGTCGGCGTGGGCCGCCCGAAGCTCCCAGCTCCGCTGTTCGGAGAGGTCGACCGCGACGCCGAGGTAGTGGCTGACCTCCCCCGAGGCCGTGCGGATCGCGGTGATACTGAGTAGCACCGGCCGCTCGCGGCCCTTCCGGTCGCGGTTCATGATCTCCCCCGACCAGTACCCCCGATGGGGGTCGGTGAGGTCCGCCCACATCCGCCGGTACACCTCCGCCGGTGTGTGGTGGCTTCGGACGAGGTTCGGCCTCCTCCCGATGCACTCGTCCCGGCTGTAGCCATAGATCCGCTCGTAGGCCGGGTTCACGTCGATCATGATCCCCCGGGCGTCCGTCAGCTGCATCGCGTTGGTGGAGGAGCGGAACGATTCGTAGAACAGTGCCCCCCGTTCGTGTTCCACCACCCGCTCCGTCACGTCGCGGACCATCAGGAGGGCGCGCGCGGGTTCCCCCTTGGCCCGGGGCAGCGGGCAGACGTCGACGTCGAGGTAGACGCCACCGGCCGGCGTGCGGTACCGGGCCCGGACCGAGCGGAAGCTGGCCGGCGTGCCGGCCCGGAGCGCCGCCTCCAGGGCCTCGCGGACCGCGGGCGACCACGTCCCGTCGGCGTCGGAGATCTCGTGGAAGTCGGTGCCGAGCAGGGCGGGGTCGCGCCCGGTGGTCGCGAAGTAGGCCGGGTTCGCCATCGAAATCCGGCCCGGGGCGGTCACGAGAGCCACGCCGACCGGCAGGGTACGGACCATCCGACCGAGAAGTTCCGGGTCCACCGTCTCGGTTCCCATCCCGGACCCAGAGGTTGAGGCCCGGCCTCGCATTTCTCCTTGTCGGACGAACGCGAGGCCGACCCAACCTCCCCCGGCGAGGGGGCCGGTCAAGTCGGCTTGACGGGGCGAATATGAACCGCTCCCCGAATCATGCTCTCGATGGGGAGCCAGGGAGTGCTGGTGGTCGGCGAGACACCCAGCCTCGGCCGGTCGATTGCCGACCTGCTCGAGTCGGAGAACGTGCCGACCCGCTATATCCACGACCTCGAGGCCGCGGCGCCTCTCGGCGCGCTGGCCAAGCGGTACCCGGTCGTCGTCGCGGCGTGCAGCGGATACTTCTGCGCGACGGCCCGGCGCTGGATGCGTGGGGAGATGCCCGGAGTCAAGCTGGTGGTCGTCGGCTCGCGCGACCCGATCCTCGGAACGGCGCCCGAGGTCCACCGCGTGGAGCTGCCGCTGCGGGCCACGGGGTTCATGGGCACGGTCCGGGAGCTGCTCGCCCCGAAGTCCACGGACGCGCTGATCGTACGGGGCCTGTCGTGACGGGCCGGCCGCGGGCGGGCGACGCCCCGGGCAGTCGCGGGTCCGGGTGCCCCGGGGCATGGTGAGGCGGATCGACGCAACGACCGTCGCGTCAGAGAACGGGAATCGGGGGCGCTGAGGGAGGATCCATGATGTTGATGGTGAGTGTTCAGAACCTGGACGAGGCGCGAGAGGCGGTCGCTGGCGGGGCCGATATCGTCGACGTGAAGAACCTGCGCGAGATGGTCATCGGGTCCAACTTCCCGCCGGTGATCCGCGAGGTGCGCCACGCCTTCCCGAAGGAGGTCCACGTCAGCGTGACGCTCGGCGTGGTCCCGAACCAGGCCGGAACGGTCGCGCTCGCGGTCTACGGTGCGGGGGCCCTCGGGGCGACCTCGGTCAAGGTCGGGTTCATCCAGAGCGACTACCCGACCGCCCTCCGGATCCTCCGCGAAAGCCGTCGCGCCCTCGACGGGTTCGACACGAAGCTCATCGCCGCCACGTTCGCCGACAGCCCCCTCTACGGGGGGATCGACCCGAGGTCGGTCGTGCGGCTGGCGCGGGAGAGCGCGAGCGACGGGGTGCTGATCGACACGCTCGTGAAAGACGGACGGACCCTCTTCGACTTCCTCGACGAAGCGACCCTGAAGGGGCTCGTGATGGAGGGCAAGGAGCTCGGGATGAGCACCGCCCTCTCCGGCACGCTCCGGGTCGCGAACCTCAACCCGCTCGTGCGGATCCATCCGGACATCGTCGGGGTGCGCGGAGCGGTCTGTGCCCGGGGCGACCGCGAGGGCCGCGCCGTCGACGCGACGGCCGTCGCGCACTTCAAGGACGAGCTTCGGCAGCGGCTCCTGGGGCAGGTCGACGTTTACGGCGGAGCGGCCCCCCGGCTGCCCACCCTGCCGGCCTAGGGAGGGTCATGTTGCGCGAGGCTCTCGTGGTGGACGGCACCGCCAAGACCTGCAAGGGCGTCGTCGCGGGGCTCGAGCGCGCGATGACCGAGCTCGAGCCGGGGGACGTCGTGCTCGCGATCGTCGGGGACGTCCCGACCCGCCTCGAGGTATACGCCTGGGCCGAGCGGAAAAGCCATCACGTCATCGAGGAGCGACGTCGCGGGGCGGGGTATGTGATCTACATCGCCCGGGGTGGCGGGCCCCCGACCCCCCTCCTTCGACCGACCTGGGGAGACACCGGAGGCGACGCGGGGGAGCCCGCCGAGGCTCCCCGCCCTCCCGGGGCCCGAACATGAGGTACCACCGTTCCGACGCCAAGGCGTGGGCCCGGGAGACGATGGTCGGCCAGTGGACGACGATGGTCACGCCGTTCACCGCCGAGGACGAGGTGGACGAGGTCGGGTTGGCCGCCAACGTCGAGCACGTCCTGGGCCTCGGGACCCGGGGCATGGGCTTCTCCTGGAACATGGGCGAGTTCTGGAGCCTGACGCAGGAGGAGCGCCTGCGCCTCATGGCCCTGGTCCCCCGGCTGGTCCGAGGACGGGCGCGGACCGCCTTCCAGGTCACCGACACCTGCCTCAAGGACGTCCTCGCGATGGCCCGACGGGCGGAGGAGCTCGAGTACGACCTCGTGATCCTCGCGGCCCCGTACCTCGTGACCCGCACGGAGGAGCAGGTCCTCGACTTCGTCGCCCGGGTGGCCGAGCAGGTCGACATCGGGATCGCGTTCTACAACTCCCCGCAGTTCGGCATCGTCCTGAGCGCGAAGGCGCTGGCCAAGATGGCCGACCTCCCCACGCTCGTCGCGATCAAGGAGGCGAGCTTCAACCTCCAGCTGAACGTCGATGCGCATCTCGCCGCGGGCGCGAAGGCCGTGGTGAGCGTACCGGACGAGGAGATCTTCTTCGTCGGGGAGCCGTACGGCATCCACCAGCAGGTGATGTTCGCGAACACGAGCGACTGGCGCTTCGACACCGCGTCCTCCCACTCCTACGTCCGGTTCATCGACCTCGCGACGCGGGGGGACCTGGAGGCGGCCCGGGCGATCTACCCGAAGATCTGGCCGGTCAAGGAGGTCTCCCGACGCTGGTGGGCCCGCGTGGCGGGGCGTACCGGCGGCGCGCTCCCCGTCCAGATGGTCAAGCAGTGGGGCGAGTTCATGGGCCTGGCCGGCGGGCATGTCCGGCCCCCCCTGATGCCGCTCACGCCCGTCGAGAAGGCCGAGCTCCGGTCGGACCTCGAGCGGCTGGGGCTGCGGGAGCGCGAGCTCGTCGCCCCGATGGCATAGCCCGACCCGTCGGCCGGACCCGGCCGCTTCCGACTCGCGCTCCTCCGGTGGTGGGACGGACCTCCGCAGCCGTGCGGCCGGGGCGCTAGCTGACGGCGGGCGCGGGCGACGACGTCGGAGCGAACCCCGCGACCGTGGAAGACGCTCGGATCGGACGCGGCCCAGCCTCGTGCGGGAGGGGGCCGAGGACGCGTCGGATGTACGACTCGTCGAAGATCTCGCGGAGCGAGCGGGAACGGCCGTCCGCGAAGACCTCCCCCGCGTGCCACTTGGAGCCGAACCAAACCAGGGCCATTAGCACCGGGAGGACGTCCTCGCCCTTCTCCGTCACGGCCCACCTGGTGGAGTGACGACGCACTTCGGCCCGAACGATGTACCCCCCTCGCTCCAGCTCGCGGAGCCGCATCGCCAGGGTCCGCTTGGTGATGCCGGGCGTCAGCCGCATCATCTCGTTGAACCGTTGGGCCCGGTAGAGCGCGATGTCCCGGAGGACCAGGAGCGCCCACCGCCGGCCGAGGACTCCGAGGCTGGCCTGCACCGGGCAGGTTTCGAAGTCGACTTTGAACTTGGCCGGCTCGGGAGCGAGTGACCCGGGCATTGGGACCGTCCTACTTTGGTGCACCTTCCGCTTCATAAATACTGCATCCCTTACCCGGACCGGTCGAGGTCCCGGGTCCCTGATGTCGCTCCGAGGTTCGCCGCACGACGAGAGCGCTCGCGCCGCCCTCCCCCGGGGGACCGGAGCCTCGTGACCAGCGGACGACCCCGCCGCAGCCGCGCGGTCGAGGTGCACCTGGACAGTTGGCTCCGGGAGTTCGGTCCCCGGGGGCGCGAGACGACGGACGCCGATTCGCTCGAACATCTCCTCGACGAGCTGGAGGAGCGGTACCCCCGGCTCCGGTTCAAGCTCCGGGACGAGACCGGGCAGCTCCGCCGGTACGTGCGGGTCTTCGTGGACTCGGAGGACGTCAGCGGGACCACGGGGGTGGCCACCCCGCTGACGGGAGCCCGGAGCGTCGAGATCCTTCATTCGATCGCCGGAGGGTAGACGGAAGGGAACATGGAGAAGGACCGCGAGCTACGGATTCTGGTCGGGACGAGGAAGGGCGGCTACATCGTCGAGGGCGACTCGGCACGCAAGCGCTGGCGGGTGGGTCCGGTCGCCCAGGAAGGAAGCGAGGTCTACCACATGGTGGCCGACCCGCGGCACCCCGGCGACCTTTACGCTCTCGTGAACAACACGTTCTGGGGCCCCATGATCCAGCGCTCGCGCAACTGGGGGAAGACGTGGAGGGAGGCCCCTACCCCCATGACCCCGGTCAAGAAGAAGCGCCAGCCGAACTTCGACGCCTCGAAACCGTGGTCGCCCGTCAACAACCTCTGGCACCTGGAGCCGGGGCTCCCGAGCGAGCCGAGCACCCTCTATCTCGGGGCCGACCCGCACCTATTGTTCCGCACCGCCGACCTCGGCTCCACGTGGGAGCCGATCAACAGCATCAACGAGCACCCCGACCACCCGAACTGGTCCCCCGGGGCCGGCGGAGCCTGCCTGCACACGATCCTGATCGACCCCCGGGATCCCCGTCGTATGTACGTGGGCATGTCCTCGGTCGGCACCTTCCGCTCGGAGGACGGCGGCGGGACGTGGAAGCCCAAGAACCGGGGCGTCGAAGCCCCGTTCCTCCCGAACAAGTACCCCGAGACCGGCCAGTGCGTCCATCATGTGGTCGCCGACGCAGCCGACCCCGACACCTTCTATCGGCAGGACCACGGCGGCATGTACGTCTCGCACGACCGGATGGACCACTGGACCCGGATCGGCAAGCCGCTCGGGGACGACTTCGGGTTCTGCGTGACCTCCTCCCCCACCTCTCCCGGGAAGGCCTACTTCGTCCGGCTGGACGGGATGGCCCGGGTGACGGGAGAGGGCCACCTCCAGGTCGAGGAGTGGAACGACAAGACCCGCAAGTGGCGGAAGCTGCTCGCGCCGACGGCGTTCCCCGGCCACTTCGGGGTGCAGCGCGAGGGGATCGCGACCGACAATCTCGAGCCGGTGGGGATCTACGTCGGCACGACGACCGGCCAGCTCTTCACCAGCCCGGACGCGGGGAAGACCTGGCGCCTCGTGCCGTTCGCCTTCCCGGGCATCCACTCGGTGAGCATCGCCAATCCGACCCCGAGGTAGCGCCGGGTCCGGCCGGAATTCCCGCCCCGGAACGAGGGCCGTCTAACCGGAACGGCAGTCGAGCACGAGGGCGCCGACCACCTCGCCGGCCTTGAGCGCGGCCAGCGCCTCGTTCGCCTCCCCGAGCGGGCGGACGTGCACCGCGCTCTCGAGACGAAGACGGTCCGCCAGGTCCAGGAACTCTCGCGCGTCCTCGCGCGTGTTCGACTCGACCCCCACGACCGTCCGCTCGCCGAACAGGAGCCGGTCGTAGTCGATCGGGGGGATCGGGGTCATGTGGATCGACGCGACGGCGAGGCGGCCGCCCTTCTTCAGCTCGGAGAGGGCGTCCAGGACCGACGGGCCGGCCGGGGCGAAGACCACGGCGCCATCCAAGCGGGGTGGACGCGCGGGACCCCCCTTCGTGCCCGTCAGCACCGACGCCGTCGCCCCGAGCCGAGCCGCCAGCTCGAGATGGGCCGGGTTGCGGGAGTAGGCGACGGTCTCGTACCCCAGCCTCGCCGCGAGCTGCAGGGTCAGATGGGCGGAGCCCCCGAAGCCGAAGAAGCCGATCCGTCCCCCGGGGCGAGGAAGGGCCAGCTTCAGGGCTCGGTAGCCGATGATCCCCGCGCAGAGCCAGGGGGCAAGGCGCGCCGCGGCCGAGTCGGGGAGGGGGAAGACGTACCCTTCGTCGCCGGTCGCGAACTCGGCGTACCCGCCATTCTCCGAGTATCCGGTGAACTGCTTGTGCTCGCACAGGTTTTCCCGGCCGGCGACACAGTACTCGCAGCGGCCGCAGGTCCAGCGGAGCCACGGGACCCCGACCCGTTGCCCCACCGAGAGCGAGCGAACCTCCGGCCCGACCTGAACGACCCTCCCGACGATCTCGTGGCCCGGGATCACCGTGGGGCGGAGGGGAGGCAAGTCGCCTTCCACCACATGGAGGTCGGTCCGACAGACGCCACAGGCCTCGACCTGGACGAGGACCTCCCGCTCCCCCGGGTGGGGAGTCGGCACGTCCTCCGCCGCGAGAGGTCGGGTGCCCGCGCCCGCGGGGCCATGCAGGACCATCGCTTTCACGTGGGGCCTCGAGGGCCGCGGCCGGGCGCGGGGGACATACGTCGGCCCATCGCTCCGAGCAAGGCCCGGCACGGATAACCGTTCGCGACCGAGTCGGGAGGGCCTCCCACCCGCGGGGGCTCCGGAGCGTTCCGCGGCCCCCCGGCGGGCCGGGGTCGCCCGTCACCTTTTCCTATCCGCGCGCTTCGGTGCCCACCGATGAGTGACCTCGACCAGACGTGCATCAACACGATCCGGTTCCTCGCCGTCGACTCCGTCGAGAAGGCGAAGTCCGGCCACCCCGGCCTTCCGCTCGGGGCCGCCCCGATGGCCTACGTGCTGTGGGACCGGTTCCTTCGCCACAATCCGGCCGACCCCCACTGGCCCAACCGGGACCGCTTCATCCTCTCGGCCGGCCACGGCTCCGCGCTGCTGTATGCCCTCCTCCACCTCACCGGCTACGCCCTCCCCCTCGAGCAGCTCCAGCGGTTCCGACAGTGGGAGAGCGAGACGCCGGGCCACCCGGAGTTCGGCCGGACCCCCGGCGTCGAGGCGACCACCGGGCCGCTCGGGCAGGGATTCGGAATGGGCGTCGGGATGGCGATCGCCGAACGCCACCTCGCGGCGACCTGGAACCGGGAGGGCCTTCCGCTCATCGACCACTACACCTACGCCCTGGTGTCCGACGGCGACCTCATGGAGGGGGTGGCCTCCGAGGCGGCCTCCCTCGCCGGGCACCTCGGGCTCGGGAAGCTCATCTACCTCTACGACGACAACCACGTCTCGCTCGAGGGGCCGACCTCGTGGGCGTTCACCGAGGACGTCGGCGTCCGATTCGGGGCCTACGGCTGGCACGTACAACACGTAGAGGACGGCAACGACCTCGGGGCGATCGAGCAGGCGCTGCGGAACGCGCGGGCGGATGCCTCACGGCCGTCGCTGATCCGGGTGCGGACCCACCTCGGCTACGGGAGCCCGGTCCAGGACACCCGCGAGGCGCACGGCGAGCCCCTCGGTCCGGCGAACACGAACGCCACGAAGGAGAAGCTGGGGTGGCCGACCGAGCCGCCGTTCCTCATCCCCGACGCGGCGCGCGCGCACCTGCGCGAGGCGCTCGACCGAGGGGGACGGTGGCAGGCGGAGTGGGAGGCACTCCGGGCCCAGTTCCGGTCGTCCGAGCCCCAGCGGTCCCGCGAGTTCGAGGACCAGTGGGCGGGTCGCCTCCCCTCCGACTGGGCCGCGGGGCTTCCGACGTTCCGGCCCAGCGATGGCCCCGTCGCGACCCGCGACGCTTCCCAGAAAGTGCTGGCCGCGCTCGGCCCGAAGCTGGCCGGCCTGGTCGGGGGCGCCGCGGACCTCTCCCCCTCGACCAAGACGCTGCTACCCGGGTTTCCCGACTTCTCCGCGACCGAGGCGACGGGGCGGAACTTCCACTTCGGCGTACGGGAGCACGCGATGGTGACCCTGCTCAACGGGATGGCGCTCCACGGGGGCCTGATCCCGTACGGGGGCACCTTCCTGACGTTCTCCGACTACGCACGGGGGGCGATCCGCCTCGCCGCGCTCCAGCAGGCCCACATCGTCCTGGTCTTCACCCACGACAGCATCGGGATGGGCGAGGACGGCCCGACGCACCAGCCGGTCGAGCACCTGGTGGCCCTCCGGGCGATCCCGGGCCTTACGCTGCTCCGCCCCGCGGACGCGAACGAGAGCGTGGCCGCCTGGCGCATCGCGATCGAGCGGAACGGACCGACTGCCCTGGTGTTCACCCGGCAGAAGATCCCGGTCCTCGACGCCGAACACCTCCCGGTCGCGGCCGGGGTCCCGCACGGGGGGTATGTGCTCTCGGAGCCGAGCGGCGGCGCCGCCGAGGTCGTCCTCGTCGCCACCGGCTCCGAGGTCTCGCTCGCGCTCGCCGCTCAGGGAAAGCTCGGGGACCGAGGGGTCCGGGCCCGGGTCGTCTCGCTCCCCTCCTGGGAGCTCTTCGATGCGCAGCCGCTCGCCTACCGTAGCTCGGTCCTTCCTCCCGGCGTTCCGGTCGTTTCGATCGAGGCCGGGTCGACCCTCGGCTGGTCGCGGTACGCCGGGGCCCGGGGGGCGTCCGTCGGGGTCGACCGTTTCGGGGCCTCCGCGCCCGGGCCGGTACTCCTCGAACGGTTCGGGTTCACCCCCGAGCACGTGGCGGAGGTGGCCCTGCGGCTGCTCGGGCGGACCTCCGGAGCCCCCACGCCATGAGCACGCTGGCGGACCTGCAAGCGCAGGGACAATCCCCCTGGCTCGACTACATCCGCCGGAGCCTGCTCACGACCGGCGAGCTCGAGCGCAAGGTGAGTCGGGAGGGCCTCACCGGGCTGACCGCCAACCCATCCATCTTCGAGAAGGCGATCGCCGGGAGCCACGATTACGACGACCCGCTCCGCGAGCTCCTCGCGCACGAGCCCCACCTCGGGCCGACCGAGCTGTACGAGCGCCTGGCGGTCGACGACGTGCGTCGCGCGGCGGACGTCCTGCGGCCGGTGTTCGACCGGACCCACGGGAACGATGGGTTCGTCAGCCTCGAGGTCGGTCCCGAGCTCGCTCACGATACGGCCGGTACCGTCGCGGAGGCGAAGCGGCTCTGGGCAGAGGTCGCCCGGCCCAATCTGCTCGTCAAGGTGCCGGGCACGGGCGAAGGGGTACCGGCGATCGAGGAGCTGATCGCGTCCGGAATCAACGTGAACGTGACCCTGCTGTTCTCCCTCTCCCAGTACGAGGCCGTCGCCCAGGCCTACCTGCGGGGCCTGGCGCGGGCGCCGGACCCGGCCCGGGTCGCGTCGGTCGCGTCGATCTTCGTCAGCCGCATCGATACCGCGGTCGACCGGGTGCTCGACTCGGCGAACCGCCCGCCCGCGACGGCGCTGCGGGGCAAGGTCGCGATCGCCAACTGTCGGGTCATCTACGCGCGGTACCGGGAGATCTTCGAGGGGCCAGGGTTCGCGGCCTTCGTCGCGCGCGGGGGCCGGCCGCAGCGCCTGCTCTGGGCGAGCACGAGCACCAAGGACCCTCGGTACCGGGACACCCTGTACGTCGAGGAGCTCGTCGGCCCGAACACCGTGGACACGATGCCGCCGGCCACGCTGACCGCGTTCGAGGACCACGGCCGGGTACGCGGGGACACGCTGACCCCGGGCCTAGCCCGGGCCCGCGAGGAGCTCGCCGCCGCGGCCTCCGTCGGGGTCGACCTCGAGCCGATCACCCGCCAGCTGCAGACGGAGGGGGTCCAGCTGTTCGCCGCGGCCTTCGGCTCGCTCCTCGGCTCGCTGGCGAGCAAGAAGGAGGCGCTGCTCCAAGGCCGCATCGGTCCCGCGTCGTGGCAGCTGGCGGGCGAACGGGCGGGGGCGCAGGCGCTCCAGGAGCGCTGGCAGACCGAGCACGTCCCCGAGCGGTTCTGGAAGGAGGACCCGACCCTCTGGCCGGAGGCTCCGCCGGCCGAGGTCTCGTCCCGGATGGGCTGGCTCCATCTCCCCGAGCTGATGCACGACCAGGTCGACCGCCTCACGTCGTTCGCCGACGAAGTGCGCGCGGAGGGGTACCGCCAGGTCGTCGTACTCGGGATGGGAGGCTCGAGCCTCGCCCCGGACGTCCTGCGCGCCGTGTTCGGGAGCCGCCCCGGCTACCCGCAGCTCCACGTGCTCGACACGACCCACCCCGACGCGATCGTCGCCTTGCGGCGGGAGCTTGACCCCGTCCGAACGCTGTTCCTCGTCTCGAGCAAGTCCGGCACCACGGTCGAGCCGCTCTCCTTATACCGGTACTTCGCGGCGGAGGTGCGGGCGGCCGGGAAGGACGTCGGGCCGCACTTCGCGGCGATCACCGACCCCGGTACGCCGCTCGAGCGGCAGGCCGAGGAGGAGGGGTTCCGAGCGACGTTCCGCGCGCTCCCGACCGTCGGGGGCCGGTACTCGGCCCTCACGCACTTTGGGATGGTCCCCGCCGCCCTGATCGGCCTCGACGTTCGGGGGTTCCTGGACCGCGCCTGGACGATGTCGGAGGCGTGCGCGCCGACCATCCCGGTCGTCGAGAACCCGGGGTTGGCGCTCGGCGCCGTCCTCGGAGAGCTCGGGTCGCGCGGGAAGGACAAGCTGACCTTCTGGGCGGCGGGCTCGCTCCGGGCCCTCCCGGTCTGGCTCGAGCAGCTGGTCGCGGAGAGCACGGGGAAGCTCGGCAAGGGCCTCGTGCCGGTGGTCGACGAACCTCCGACCGAGGCCGCGCGATACGGTTCGGACCGGGTCTTCGTCGAGATCCAGGAGGCCGGGAGGTCCGACGAGACGCTCGCGGGCCACACCTCGCGACTCGAGGCGGCGGGGTTTCCTGTGATCCGGGTCCGCGTGCCGGACCCGATCAGCCTCGGCGAGGAGTTCTTCCGGTGGGAGGTGGCCGTCGCGAGCGCGGGCCGGGCCCTCGGGATCGACCCGTACGACCAGCCGGACGTGGAGCTCGCCAAGGAGCTCGCACGGCAGGCGATGTCCGGGTCCGCCGGCGCCTCCCCCGAGGCGGACGTCGAGACGGTCGCGGCCGGCGCGGGGGGGCGCCTCCCCCGGGCGCTCTCCGCATGGATGGCCCTCGCCCGGCCCGGTGACTACGTCGCGATCCAGGCCTACCTCGCGCCCCGCCCCGAGGTAAGCCAGACCCTCCAGGCGATCCGACGACGCCTGCTCGAGCGGCTCGGCCTCGCCACCACGTTCGGCTATGGGCCCCGGTTCCTCCACTCGACCGGCCAGCTGCACAAGGGGGGCCCGAACACCGGGCTCTTCCTCCAGCTGGTCGACCAACCGAGCCAGGACCTGGCCGTGCCGGGCACCGACTACACCTTCGCTCAGCTCATCCGAGCGCAATCGCTCGGCGACTACCGGGCGTTGCGGCAGAAGGGGCGACGCGTCCTTCGGGTCGACCTCCAGCGCGACGTACCCGGCGGACTCCACCAGCTCGCGGAGGCGCTCGATGCCTGAGGTCTCCCTCCTGCTCTGGGATGTCGGAGGCGTGGTCCTCTCGAACGGCTGGGACCTCGAAGCGCGGCGGGCCGCGGCCGCTCGGTTCGGCCTCGACCCCGAGGAGCTCGAGCGACGCCATCTCTCGGTCGACGCGGCGTTCGAGACGGGCCGGCTCGACTGGAGGGGCTACCTGGCCGCGACGGTCTTCTACGAGCCGCGGCCGTTCTCCCCGCCGGAGTTCCGTCGGTTCATGAGGGAGCGGTCGCACGAGCACGCCGCCGCCATCGCGACCGCCCGGTCCCTGCGCGCGGACGGGCGGTATCTCATGGCCACCCTCAACAACGAGTCCCGGGAGCTGAACGAGTACCGGATCCGCACGTTCCGGCTCCGCGAGCTGTTCCACGTGTTCCTGAGCTCCTGCTACACGGGACACCGGAAGCCCGAACCCGAGACGTTCCGTCACGCGCTCGACGTGCTCCAGCGCGCGCCCGAAGAGACCCTCTTCCTCGACGACCGGCCCGAGAACGTGGCGGCCGCCGCTCGCCTCGGACTCCGCACGATCCAGGTGCGGGACCCGGGAGGCCTGCGGGACCAGCTCGCGAGGGCGGGCGTCGTGGCGGGGTAGGAGGGGAGCGATGGACCTCGGAATGGTGGGCCTGGGGAAGATGGGAGGGAACATGACGGAGCGACTGGTCCGCGGGGGCCACCGGGTGGTCGGCTACGCGCGGCACAAGGAGGTCGTCGACGCGGTGGTCGCCCAGGGAGCGGACGGAGCGAGCTCGCTCGCGGACCTCGTCCGCCAGCTGACCCCGCCGCGGGTCGTCTGGCTGATGGTCCCCTCGGGGCCGACGGTCGATGAGACCCTCGACGCGCTCCATCCCCTCCTCGCCCCCGGGGACCTCGTGGTCGACGGCGGGAACTCCT
Source organism: Thermoplasmata archaeon (assembly GCA_030040755.1). Lineage (GTDB taxonomy): Archaea > Thermoplasmatota > Thermoplasmata > Lutacidiplasmatales > UBA184 > Lutacidiplasma. The sequence goes on from JASHTC010000179.1 coordinate 12,831, forward strand.
ACTACCGGGATACGCTGCGTCGTGCGGCGGCCGTGCGCGGTTGGGGATGCCGGTTCGTCGACGTCGGGACGAGCGGGGGGGTCTGGGGCCTGAGCGAAGGGTACTCCATGATGGTCGGGGGGGAGGACGTCGACGTCGAACGGATCCGTCCCGCCCTCGTGACCCTCGCGCCCGGCCCGGACCGAGGCTGGGCGCACATGGGGCCGGTCGGCTCGGGCCATTTCGTCAAGATGGTCCACAACGGGATCGAGTACGGGCTCATGCAGGCCTACGCCGAGGGGTTCGCCGTCCTGGCCGCGAAGTCGGAGTTCTCCCTCGACCTCCACCAGGTCGCCGAGGTCTGGCGATACGGGAGCGTGATCCGCTCCTGGCTGCTCGAGCTGACCGAGGCGGCGCTCGCCGAGAACCCGACCCTGAAGGGGATCGAACCCTGGGTCGCGGACTCCGGCGAGGGCCGGTGGACCGTCACGGAGGCGATGGACCTGAACGTCCCCGCCCCCGTGATCACCCTCGCGCTCGAAGCGCGGCTGCGCTCCCGCGAGGCCGACCCCTTTACGGAAAAGCTGCTCGCGATGATGCGGAACAAGTTCGGCGGGCACGAGGTCCGGCGGGAAGGATAGCGATGCCGTCCCCTGCGGCCGAGCCGCACCTGTTCGTCGTCCTCGGCGCGACCGGGGACCTGATGCAGCGAAAGGTCCTTCCTGTCCTCTACCGCCTGAGCGCGAGCGCGCAGTTCCCCGCCGGGACCCTCGTGCTCGGCGTCGCGCGCCGCCGCCTCGACGACGCCGGGTTCCGCACGATGGCCCTCGACTCGCTCTCCAGCGGGCGGGTGGCGGAGCCGGAGGAGCTCCGGAGGTACTGTGACTCGGTCCTGTACTACCAGTCGGTGCCCGACGAGGGGGACGACCGGTTCCGGGCCCTCCGCGAGCGGATCGAGGGGCTCGAGAAGGAGCACCATCTCCCGGGGAACCGCGTGTTCTACCTCGCGCTCCCGCTCGACGCCCTCGGGCCGACCCTCGACGCGCTCGGGGCCGCGGGGCTGAACTCGGGGCCCGGATGGACGCGGGTCGTGATCGAGAAGCCGTTCGGTCACGACCTCGCGTCGGCGAAGGAGCTCAATCGGAACGTCCACCGCCATTTCGACGAGAAGCAGGTGTTCCGGATCGATCACTACCTCGGCAAGGAGACGGTCCAGAACCTGCTCGTCTTCCGGTTCGCGAACATGTTCGTGGAGTCGCTCTGGAACCGGGACCGGATCGACCACGTCACGATCTCCGTCGCCGAGGAGCTCGGGGTCGAGCAGCGGGCGGCCTACTACGAGGCGGCGGGGGCGCTCCGGGACATGATCCAGAACCACGTAACGCAGATCCTGACGCTGGTCGCGATGGAGCCCCCCGCGACCCGGGAGGAGGATTCGATCCGGAACGAGAAGGTGAAGGTCCTCCAGAGCGTCGCGCCGCTCGGTCCCGACGACGTCGTCCGCGGCCAGTATGGGCCGGGGACCCTCAACGGGACGTCGGTCGCCGGCTACCGGCAGGAGCCGGGGGTCGACCCCCACTCCGAGACGGAGACGTTCGTGGCCCTTCGGATGCGGATTGCCAACTGGCGGTGGCAGGACGTCCCGTTCTTCCTGCGGACGGGGAAGCGGCTCCCCCAGCGGCGGACGGTGGTGGTCCTGACCTTCAAGGCCCCGCCGGTCTCGTTCTTCCAGACGGCGGCCGAGTACGAGTCGAACCCGGACCGGATCACGATCATCATCCAGCCGGACGAGGGATTCGAGCTCGCGTTCGAGGTGAAGATGCCCGGCCGGGAGATGCGGGTGCAGACCCACCGGATGCGGTTCAAGTACAGTCAGGTGTTCGGCGAACTCCCGGACGGCTACGAGACCCTGCTCGTCGACGTGATGCTCGGAGACCCGACGCACTTCGTCCGGGCCGACGAGGTGGAGGAGTCCTGGCGCCTCTACGACTCCGTGCTCGCCGCCCCGCCGCCGCTGACGTTCTACCCCGCCGGCTCGTGGGGCCCGGGCGAGGCCCAGCAGCTCCTGGAGAAGTGGGGGCGCCGTTGGTACTACGGGTAGCCGGTACCGCCTTCGTCTTCCCGGGCCTCGACAGCGCGAGCCGTGCCCTCGCCAAGCACCTCGCGACCACCGCCCGGGACGCGGTCGCCGCCCGAGGGCGATTCCGATGGGTGATCTCGGGCGGAAAGACCCCGCTCCCGCTCTTCCGGCGGCTGGCCGGCCCGGCCGGCCGAACCTTCCCGTGGGCCGGCACGGAGCTCTTCTTTGCGGATGAGCGATGCGTGGGGCCGCACCATCCCGAGAGCAATTTCGGCTCGGCGTGGACCACATTCCTCGCCCGGGTCCCGATCCCCCGGCGCCAGGTCCACCGCATGGCGGGCGAGCTGCGTCCGCCGTCGCTCGCGGCCGCGCGGTATGCGCGCCGGCTCGCCGCCGGAGGGGTCCTTCACCGCTTGGCCGGCCCTCTCTTCGATGTCGTGCTACTGGGGATCGGCCCGGACGGTCACACCGCGTCGATGTTCCCCGGGAGCCCGGCGGTAGAGGAGGAGCGTCGGCTGGTCGTCGCGGTCCCCCGAGCGGGCCTCCCCCCGCTCATCCCACGGCTCACCCTCACGGTCCCGGCGCTCTCTTCCGCCCGCGAGGTCGACTTCCTCGTGGCCGGTGCGGAGAAGGCGGCGGCGATCGCGCGGATCTTCCGCGCGGGGCCACGGGGCGACCCGCGCTTCCCCGCGAGCCGCGTCCGGTCCGCGTCTCCTCCGAACTGGTACCTAGACCGCACGGCCGCGGCCGGGCTCCCCGTGGGCGAGCGGCGGGCGTGCTAGGGCGACGGGGCCGACGCCCGCCGAGGTCAGGTCCGGGTTCCAGAGGCGCTCGCCTCCGCGGACGGCGTACTGGTTGCCGCCCCGCTCGGTGTGCGGCGGGAGCTGCTTCACCTTGGCGGCATTCCCGCCGCCGAGCACGACGTAGTCGGGCTCGAGCGCGTCCGACAGCAGCTTCGACACCGCCAGCACCTCCTTCTGCCACTTCTTTCGACCGTCCCGGTCGAGCGCCGCGCGGCCGACGTAGTCCTCGTAGGTCTTGCCCTTCTTGTACGGCAAGTGCGCGATCTCCATCGGCTCGATCGCCCCGTCGATGATCAAGGCGGCCCCGAGGCCGGTTCCCAGGCCGAGATACAGCATCCGGCCCCCGTGATAGCATCCGAGCGCCTGCATCACGGCGTCGTTCACGACCTTCACCGGGCGGCGAAACTCGCGCTCGAAATCGAACCCCATCCACCCCTTCCCGAGATTGTGCGGTTCGGCCACGATACGGCCCCGGACGACCAGGCCGGGGTAGCCGATCGAGACTCGGTCGAATCGCTCCCCCTGGAGGCAGGGGGCGAGCTTGCGCATCATCTCCCCGGGGTCCATCTTCGGTCCGGATCGCACCTCCCGTTCCCGCTCGCTGTCGGAGAACGCGAACTTCACGTGACCCCCGCCGATGTCCAGCACGAGGATCCGTCCAACCTTGGCGGGGGCGTTCGAACTCATGCGCACGCCGAGCCCCCTCCGGGGAATAAGCGTCCGGGGCCGACCCCCCGCCCCGTCGCCGGCCCGCCGACCCCTACTCGGACGGGATGGGCAGGAAGCCTCGCCGGAGCTCGAGCGCGCCGGTCGTGCGGTTGATGGTGCCCCGGACCCCGAACGTTCGTCCGAAGGCCATGGGTTCGACCACGTACCAGGCGACGTCGTAGACGCCGCCCCGTTCGACGGCACGGCCGAAGTGGAACATCTCCCCCAGCCATCCGCTCAGCGTGACGGCCGACACGTAGGTCCGGTCGAGCGCCTCCTGCGGGGTGGCCACCGGTCCGGGCCGGGGCGCGAGCTTCGCGACCCGGAGGTACTGCTCGGGCGAGGGGTGCCGCTCGCCCAACGTGAGCCGACGGAAACGGATCTGGTAGTGCTCCGCGTCCTGCTCCTCCCGCACGATGAGCCATCTCCACGGGTTCGTGGAAGGGGCCACCTCGGTGAACCCCTCGCGCCGGGCGATCCGGCCCGCCCGCCAACGGGCCGTACCTCGGACGAGCAGGTAGGCGCCGTACACCGCGACCAGGATCCAGACGGTGACGATCCAGGTGCTGAGCGCGACGGTTCCGTGTTCCTCGATGAGCACCACCAGGGTGCCGACCGTGAGCACCAGCGTGACCAGGCTGACGGCCACGTCGGCATCGAGGCGGAGCTGGCGACGCGAGAAGGGGGCGAGGGGGGTCACGGCGAAGTTCGTGAACCCGTCCAGGAGGAGGTGGGAGAGGCCGCCGACCTCCATCGCGACGAAGTACAGGACGGTCGAGGCATGGGTGAAGTAGGGCAGGTACGGAACGAGGAAACAGCCGACGGCCGCGATGACCGTGACCCCGAGCACCGAGTGGACGATCCCGCGATGCTCGAGGGCGGGGAAGCGGCGGGCGAGCGGAAAAAGGAGGATGTCCCCATCGGGGAGCCCGCCCGCGAGGGCCCCCGCCGCGATGTACGAGGGGGCGGCCGGACCCCAGATGATGAAGGAGAGAAGGTAGGCGAAGATGACGTGGGTGAATAGATCCATCCGGGCATCCTCCGTGCGGTAGCGGGGCTCTGCCCCACCGGACCGGCCGCCGTCAAAAAGATGTCGGGGCGGTGGAACCTCGTCGGCCAAGCGGAGCTGGGAGTCGCACGACTCGGTACGGCGACGTCGGGTCGGGGGCCCCGCCCCAGTTCCCGGATCGCCGCGCGAGCGCTCGCAGCGTCGGGCTGCTCAACCTCGTCCGTACCGGCCCATGAATTCGGCCGCTTCGATGGACTTCGCCCGCGCGGCGGCCTCGGCCTCCTTCGCGTCCAATCCGGGGCGGGCGCCCAGGGGCTCGCGCAGGGCGTAGAGTCGGAAGAAGTACCGGTGAGGCTGGCCCGGGGGAGGCGAAGGACCGCCGTACCCCGGACGCTTCCAGCTGTTTCGCCCCTGACGACTTCCATCGGGAAGGGACGGGTCCCGTGCCACTCCCTCCGGGAGGCCCCTCGCGGTGCCGGGTATGTCGTAGATGACCCAATGCACCCACGTCCCTACCGGGGCATCGGGGTCGTCGCAGATTAACGCGAACGCCCTGGTTCCCGGGGGCACTCCATCAAACTCGAGCGGGGGGGAAATATCTTCTCCGTCGCCCGTGTACTTCGTCGGAATCGTCGCCCCAGACTGCCACTGCCGTGAACTGACCTTCAGCACCATCGTTCCGCCTCCCCCGGCCCCCTTGCCGGCCCCCCGCGCTCCAGCGCCGGGAGAGGGACGTATCCTGCTATTCAAGCAATCGGTGGGAGGTCGAGGAAGGCAGATCCGCCAGCTCCGGCCACGTGCCGGAGACCACCCACGGGCGTGAGGCTCGGGCCAACCAGGGCATAGGGACGGGTGCCGGGTTCCGAAGCGGGTGGGCCAGGGGCTCGAGAGCTCGGGGGGGGTTAACCCGACGCGGGTCGGGACCGACGGCGACGCGCGTTATCCGTGCGAGCCGGCCAGGCGTGGGTTGCCGACCAACACCTCCCACGGTTCGATCGAGAAGAGGCGAAGGGTCCCGTCCTTTCGCCACGGGTCTGTCGCGAGCCGGTTTCTGGCGGCCTGCTCGCTCTCCGCCTCCACGATCAGTAACGACCTGGTCGGTGACAGGGGGCCCACCAGGAGGAAGAACCCCTCACGAGCCAGAGCGTCGATGTACGCCGCGTGCTCGACCCACCCCGCCTGGTCGCGTCGCGAGCGCGAGTCGTTCCACGCGGGTCCCCTCTCGTTGACTACGGCGAAGTAGGTCATACCGTCGCTCCGTGCGTCCGGTCCCTCCCCGCCGATCCGGAGCGCATCTAAATAGAGCGGGGCCCGACCGGAGAGTCGGCACGACCGGCCCGAGGGGGCTCCTCGCAACCGAGCGGAGGCCCGGCGGCCAGGTCCGGGGCCGGTGCGCAGGAACGCCGGTCCCTCCCGGTACGTCGGAGAGGGTTAGTCCGCACGATCGATGGGCGGCCCGCGGGTCACCGCGACCTCCCCAGCTCGTCCCAGACCTTCCCGAGGTTCCCGCGATGGGCAGCGCCATACCCCTTCGGAAGGGCCCGATATCGCGCGGGAGGGAGGACGTCTTCGAGGGGGGTCTCCACGAACTTCTCCCGGGAGATGCCCGTTCGTCGCGCGACGCGGGCTTGGGCCCGGATCCGTCGGAGGTACCGGATATCTCCGGCCAGCCGGGAGCCCCGGCAGGGCGGCCCGTGCCCTTGGAGGATCATCCGAGGTCGCAGGCCCTGGATCCGTCGCAAAGACCGGATCTCCTCGAGGCTGTCGCCGAAAATGACGAACGGGAGGTCCATCACCGTATCTCCCGCGATGAAGATCCGGCGGTCCGGGAGAAAGACTCCGATCGAATCGGAGGTGTGTCCCGGTACATGGAGGAGCTGGATCTCAGTCCCATCCAGCTCCAGGGAGGCTCTCCGGGCGAACAGACGGTCGGGCAGCTTGAGACGCAACCCTCCCGCCCGGGGGTCGCGCGGGCCGCCGACCCACTTGGGCCAGTACTGCTGGAGATACTTCGGTCCGGTCACATGGGCCCAGATGGGACAGGCGAAGAGGCAGTTCCCGATGGTGTGGTCCGTGTGCCAATGGGTGTTGACGAGGGCCTCGGGCTCGACCCCCCATCGCTGAATCCGTCGGAACATTCGTCGGGCGTCGCCCGGCCGGTACAGGTCGTCGACGACCACCGCGCGTCGTCCGGAGACGATGACGACGGCATTGACTCCCGCCCCCCAATCGTGCGACCCGGAGATGAGCCAAACCCCGTCCGCTACCTCCTCTTCTCTGTACGGGTCGCTTACCATCGATGGCACCGGAACGGATTCCAGTCTGCCGGCGATCGACCGGAGTTCCCCGGGTCAGTGAGCCCTAGACCTAAAGACCCGTTGGGAAGCCTCCCTGCCCTCCGGGGGGCATGTCGAAGGAACAACGACCCCACCCGGGTGCCCGGGCCCGAGGGGATTCGAACCCCTGACCTTGCGGTTAAGAGCCGCCTGCTCTACCGACTGAGCTACGGGCCCATGGACGGCTCGGGCCGACCTGCCCCCGAGAGATAAAGGCTCGGGGCGCCGCTCAGCGACCCATCCGCTCGAGCGCGGCCCCGACCATCAGCGGGAGGAGGAGCGTGACGTCGCCCTCGACGGTGAGGTGGCGGGCGCTCGGCTTCACCTTCCCCCAGGAGATGGCCTCGCGCGTGCGCGCCCCGGAGAGGCTGCCGTCCCACTCGACGGCGGTGGTGAGGTAGAGCGCGGCGTCCAGCCCCTCGCGGAACTGGTTCCACCAGATCGTGTGGTGCTTGGAGATGCCCCCCCCGAGCATCACGGCTCCGCTCCGCTTGGCCTCGAAGACGAGGTCGGAGAGGCGCTGCTCGTCGCCCAGCAGGTCGAACGAGAGCCCTTTGTGGTCCTGCCAGTAGAGCCAGACCTGCGAGCCGACCGCGCCGTCCGTGACCCCCGGCACAAAGACCGGGACCTTCCGCTCGTAGGCCGCCCGCAGGATGCTGGTCCGGCCCGCGCTCGCGGGGATCGCCGCCCCGATCGCCGCGGACAGGTCGACGGTCGAGAGCGCGCGGGTACCTCCCTTCCACAGCCGCTCGAGGATGGGGCGCATCCTCTGCTCGATGACCTTCCCGTAGTTCGCCTCCGGGATCACGAGGTTGCCGAGCCGGTAGAGGTGGCGACGGTGGAGCGCCCCGTCGTCCAGGTCCCATCCCCCGTGGTAGTACGGGCGGAACGACCGGGCGAGGTCGTGGTCGAGCGTGCCGCACGTGGTGATCACCGCGTCCACGTACCCCTCCCGCACCAGGGTGGCGAGGACGCCGCGCGTGCCCGTCGCCACGATGTCGGCCGGGAAGGAGAGGAACGTGGTCATCTCCCGGTCACTGAGGATCCGGGCGAGGAGGTCGACCCCGTCCGCGACCCCCTTGGCGCTGAACCCGCCCCCCGCCTCGAGACGACGCATCAGCGTGTCCAGAGAAGGGGCGTCGTCGACCCGAACGTCCTCCACGCGGCGCGGCATCGACCGCCTCGGCCTCGGGGGCCTAGATGCCTCCCGTGAGCCCGAGCGTGACGGAGTGGAAGAGCAGGACGTAGAGGACTGCGTAGCCCAGCAGCGCGCCGCCGTTGAGGAGCGGAAGGCCGGCTTGCGGGTTCCCCCGGAGCACGAGGGTCATCAGGAACCCATAGCCCAGCAGGCTGCCCACGAGGGCCCCCAGAGCGACCCACAGGTTCGCCCCCAGGCCGAGGACGAGCGGATGGGTCGGGAGCCAGACGAACGCGGAGGCCACGAGCGTCCCCGGGATGACCACGTCGCCGAGGCCCATGAACAGCGCCGAGCGCTCCTCGGCCGGCTGCGCGCGGACCTCCTTCAGCGTGGCGGCGTGGGTGTAGTCGTAGCCGGCCGAATCCGGCATGACGAGGAGGATCGGGAGCTTCATGTCCGTCACGGCGTCCGCGAGCGAGACCATATGCTTCGTCCAGTAGACCGCGATCGCGTCGTAGACGAGGAGGGCGACCAGGAGGATGAAGGCGGGCAGGATTGCGAACGAGATCCCCAGGATCGCGATCAGCGCCCCGGCGGCCAGGAACCCGGTGAGGTCGACCACCCACCACTGCGGCTCCGTGAGGAGCGCGAGGTAGAGCGTGGCGCTCGCGGCGCCGGCGAGGACGATCGCCGGCGCGACGACGTTCTCGGCCGCGTACGGGGGCGGCAGATAGCTCGGCAGCGGGAGGATCGAGAACGTCGCATACAGGGTCACGTAGAGCGCGCCGGCGATCCCGACCAGGATCAGCTGGCGCAGGGCGGCCAGGCCGCCCTGCTTCCGTGCGATGTACAGGATCGCGAGGGGGGCGAGGACGATCAGCGCGATGATGGCGACGGGCGCGGTGATGCTCGAGGGGTTGGAGGTCGACGAGAGCCCGGCGCTCCGGAACGGGTCGGCGAGCACGAGGCCGACCGCCTGCGCGCCGACGTAGAGCGCGAGCAGGCCCATCCAGCGAACGCTGCGCATCGTCCGTTACGGCTGCACGACCGCGTAGGCGTTGTTGCCGAGGACCTTCGTGACCTTCGCGTTCACCGTGGTCCCCCGCTGGGTCGCGCCCGTGACGAAGATGACGAACCCTTCCTTCTTGGCGACCCCGTCCCCGCGCCGCCCGACGTCCTCGATGGTGAGCCGGTAGACCTCGCCGACCTCGACCGGGGCCTTCGGCTTCTCCGGGGTGACGACCCGGCGCATCGTGACCGGGCGCTGGGCGCCGCACGCCTCGCAGATGAGCAGGGTCAACCGCCCGTCCTTCGCGAGGTGAGTGTCGGGGCGCTTGCACTCCGAGCAGATCACGTACTTGGCGGTGTACTCGCGCAGTCGGGAGGCGATCTGCTCCTTCGTGATGCGCGACTTGAGGACGCCCCGCGGCAGGTCGAGCACTCCGGGGCAGCCGAGCTCGCGGGCGAGGTAGCCGATCACGTGGGCCGGCTCGCGCCGGAGCACGGTCGTGATCTCCTGGAAGTTGCGGACGACCGTGTTCTTCCCGTCGGACATCACGTCCGGCTCGGGCACGACGAACCGCTCGCCCCCGGTGCGGACCGGGGGCAGCTTCGCGCGCGCTCGCTCGAGCAGGACCTGGTAGGCTTCCATTCGGGACGCTCCTAGACCGGGGGCACGGGCTTAAGGCTTCGCCGCCCCCGGTCGCTCCGACCTAGGGGAAATCGCCGAGGAGGGCGAGGGCTTGGCCCAGGTCCTTCTCCGTGATGACGCGGGTGGCGGCGGCCCGCACCGCGTCGTCCGCGGGGAGGAAGGCGACCCCGACCTTGCTCCGCCGGAACATGCCGATATCGATCTCCGAGTTGCCGATCGACGCGGTCTCGGCCGGGGAGACGCCGAGCTGGTGCTGGAGACCTTCGAGCACCTTTTCCTTCCCGTAGATCGGCACCCGCACGATCCCCTCGCCCGTCAGGCGCCCGTCGGCGGTCACCCGGAACCCGTTCGCGAGCACGAGATCGATCCCCAGCTCCCGGGCGACCCGGTGCGCGAGGAGGTCGATCCCCCCGCTGAGGATCGCGGTGCGCGCCCCGGCGGCGTGCAGCCCGTCCACGAGCCGTTTCGCCCCCGGCATCACCGGGACGGCGGCGAGGATCCGCTCGAGGTCCTCCACCGAGAGCTCCGGGGCGTGCCGCCGCCAGATCCGGACGTCGCTGCGGATGAACTCGTGGTCGTCGATCCGTCCGGCGAGGAAGTCGCGCAGCCCGTCGGCGTTGTGGTCCTGGAAGTAGTGGTGGACCGCCGCCCAGGAGCTCTCGACGTCGACGAGCGTCCCGTCCATGTCGATCGGGACGAGCTTAAGCACGGTCGCCCCGCGCGATCGCCTCCGCGCGGGCGAGGACCCGGGCGGGAGGACGCACGGCCCACGCCGCCAGGTTGGCGTCGACCTGCTCCGGGCGGCTCGCGCCCACCACCGGAGCGGCCCCCTGCTCGGCCAGCCAGTGCAATGCGATCGACGAGAGGGGTACCTTCGCCTCCTTCGCGAGGGCCGCGAGCGCCCTGCCGCGCGAGAGGATGTCGGGGAGACGGTCGGGCTCGAACATCCGGTAGGCATACCGTTTGATCTCGACCGGGACCTTCTCCCCGTCGAGGTAGCGGCCGGCCAGCAGGCCCCGGGCGAGCGGCGAGTAGGCCTCGATCAGGATCCGGTGCTTCCGGCAGTAGTCGAGGACCGGCTCGACGTCCTCCCGGTCGAACAGGTTGTACCGCACCTGATTGACCGCGATCCGGGCCTCGGCCAGGTGCTTGGCCGCCTCCTCGAGCTCCTCGAGTCCGAAGTTCGACACCCCGACGACCCCGGCCCGCCCCTCTTTCCAGAGCGACTCGAGGACCGGCATCGTCTCGGCGAGGGGAACATGGGGGTCGGGCGCATGGACGAGGAACTCGTCCACCGACGCCCGACCGAGGCGTTCGAGGCTGTTGATGAGGCTGGCCCGGACCTGGGTCGGTCGCAGGTGCTCCCACGAAACCTTGGTCGTGACGAAGGCGTCGGGCGCTCCGCCGGCCGCGCGCGCGAGGACGTCCCCGAGGAGCCGCTCGGAGCGTCCGTTGCCGTAGACCTCGGCGGTGTCGAACCAGCGAACCCCGCGCTCGTAGGCGCGTCCGAGCGTCGCCTTCGTTCGTGCCTCGTCCTCGGGCCGCCAGCGGCCGAACGCCCAGAGCCCGAGCCCGAAGGCGGGATGGCCCTTCTTGCCCTGGACGAGGGGGATGGAACCGATCGCCGCCCGGGCGGGTGGCCTCGGAGCACGGGTCGGCTTGCGGGTGGACTTCGTTCGGGAGGTCATGGTGCCGACGGGCGGGAAGCGCGGGCCTTCAAGTGGTCGTCGATGCGTCGGACCCGTTCCGTGAGCTCCCGGGCCTTCTCCTCGGTCTCGCGCACGACCTCGGGGGGAGCCCGGGTGCGGAAGCCCGAGTCGGCGAGGCGCGCGCGGGTCTTCTCCAGCAGGCTCACCAGTTTCTCGCGCTCGCGCTCGAGGGCCTCCGACTCGGCCGCCCCGGCGACGCCCCGCTCGACGTAGCACTCGCCGAACGCGGCGACTCGACTGGCGGCGCGTTCCGGGGCGGGCGCATCGGCCGCCAGGAGGGCCAGGGGCCGGACCCGAGCCAGGCGCTCGATGGTGCCCCGCTGCTCCTGGAGCAGGCGCTCCGTCTCCGCGCCGCCCGGCCGGATCCAGGCCGGGGGGATCATCTCCGCCGGGACGTGCTCCTCGGCCCGCAGGTTCCGGAGCAGTCGCACCGCTTCGAGCACGACCTCCATCTCCACCTCGGCCGTCGGGTCGGCGGGAGCCTCGTCGGGGGCCGGCCATCGCGCGGTCGTGAGGAGGTCGCCGTCGTGGGGGAGGGCGTGCCAGAGCTCCTCGCTGAGGTGCGGAACCAGCGGATGGAGGAGGCGAAGGGTCCGTTCGACCACGAAGAGGAGGGTCTCCCGCGTCTCGCGTGCGGCGGGTTCGCCGCGACGCCCGGAGAGGCTCTCCTTGGCGATCTCCACGTACCGGTCGGCGAGGTCGTGCCAGA
>JASHTC010000180.1 GCA_030040755.1 Thermoplasmata archaeon
GTGCCACTCCTCCGGGCGGTCCCCCGCCGTGAGCGGGTCGTAGATCCGGGTGGAGAGGCCGCGCGCCCGCGCCGCGCGGACGATCGCATCGCTCGTGCGTAGGTAGTTCGGCTTCTCCCACCGACCGTGAGCGGGGTCCTCGAGGTTGGTCGGGGCGGTGGCGACCAGCTGCGTGAGCAGCCGAAGGCCCTCCTCGCCGAGCAGTCGGGTGGCCTCGGCCGGGGCGGTCATGCGTCCTGCGCGCCTCCTAACGGAAGGCGAACACCACCACGAGCGAGCCGGTCAGGAGGAGGAGGAAGGTCGCGACGGACATGTTCTCGAACATCGAGAGCGTGTCCCCGAGCGAGGTCAAAAGCCGAGCGGTGAACCCCGGACCGAGGGTCCGCATCTCCGGTACCTCCTCCGAGCCGAACCGCACCTCGGCCGGGCCGAGGTCCGCCAACGCCGTGCGCACGGCCTCCTTCGCCCCCTGGACGAGGGCCTCGGTCGACATCCGTTCGCCGACCGGGTTGATGCCCCCGTCGACCTCGTGGACGACGTGGTTGTCGGTCGTCATCACCTCGGCCGCGTCGACGGTCGTCTGGAGCGCCTGAACCATCGGGTCGCGGCGGCCGAGCAGCAGGTTGTTCCCGTCGATCAGCACGTAGGCCGTCGTCGCCCCGGCCCCCCGCACGACGAGCGCTCGGATCCCCTGGGGTCCGATCCCGTCGCGGCCGATGTCGTAGCCGTCCCGGACCCCGACCCCGACCTCGACCGGCCCGTCCTGCGCGGCCTGCCGGGCGGCGTGGATCGCCGCCTTGGCATCGCGGACCAGCTTCTCGGCGGTGGGGGTCCCGTAGGTGATGTCGCCCCGTCCCTCGACGTAGGAGTTGTGGGCGTCGATCAGGGCGACCCGGGGACCTCCCTCCGCCGCGACCTCGCGCTCGATGCGGTCGGCGACGCTGAAGGCGATGTCGTCGGTCGGCTCCGGGGCCTGGGTCACGAGCACCAAGGCGACATCGCCCAGGAGCTGGGCGCGGGCGAGGCTGGTCGGGTCCGGACGGACGAGGGGGCTCACGCGCCGCGGCGCCCCGCCGGGGAGCGAGGCGAGCACCCCGCGAGCGGTCGTGCCCAGCCGGCGGACCTCCTCGCCCGACGGCAGGTCGAGGTCGTGGTCGCACGGGGTGTGCGGGGTCAGCACGATCCCCGCCGCCGGTCCGAGCTCGGCGGCGAGCTTGCGGGGCAGGTCGCTCGCCCCCAGCGCCGCGAACGGGCCCGGATGGACCGTCGGGAGCGCGACGGTGACGTGCGCCCGTCCCTGGCGGAAGAACGCGAGCAGGCTGATGCGCAGGTTCGCCGGCTGCGAGAACTTCGCGAAGAACCCCTCGAGCGCACCGGTCGCGGACTCGTCCCGGGCGGCCACGTGGTCGAGCAGCGGCCGGATCAGGCTCACCCCCGAGCTCTGGAACTCGCGCCGCAGGGGGCGGTCCGCCGCGCGGAGCAGCGCGACGGCGCAGCCGAAGCCGATCGTGCCGCAGAGCAGGAGGACGATGAGCTCGACCAGGGTCAGGGGGAGGATCAGGAAGAGGAGGACGGAGAAGAGGACCGGCTGGATCAGGGAGACCGGCAGGCTCCGGAGGTGGCTGGGGCGCGAGACGCCGTACAGGCTGAGGTGCCGGAACCAGACCATCGGGCCGACCAGGAACGCGGCGAGGAGCGCGACGTCCGGCGTCGGGCCCGGCGCGACGAGCAGGGCGGCCCGCCAGACGGCGGCGAGGGGGAGGAGCACGAGCAGGACGGTGAGGGAGAGGAAGGCGCCCCGGTGGAACTCGAAGCGGCCGCCGAGCACGGCCGCGAACCCTCCGGTCGAGCCGGCCGCGACCAGGGCCGGCACCGCGAACACGAGCAGCCACCCCTCGAGGAAGGGGGTCGGCTGGAGCCCGAAGACGAGCGCGCCGAGCGCCGCGCAGAGCAGGACGATCGCCGCGAAGCTCACCGGCGTCGGCGGCGCCCGGAAGAGGTAGCGCGGGCGATGCGGCTCGACCGGCAGGGGGGACCCACCGGCCGTGGGGTCATCGGCCACGGCGACGGTGCACCTCCTCGAGGATCCCCCGGAACGCCGGTCCGAGGCCCTCTTCCTCCGTGATCGTCCCGGTGACCAGGGCATCGGCTCCGGCATCGAGCAGGGCGGCTGCGTCCGCGGCCGAGCGGATCCCCCCGCCGACGATCAGGGGGACCGAAACGACCTCGCGCACGGCCCGCACGATCGGGACCGGGACCGGGGCCGGCGCGCCCGAGCCCGCCTCCAGGTAGAGGAACCGCATGCCGAGGTACTCGGCCGCGAGGGCGAAGCCCACCGCGCCGTTCGTGTCGTCCCGGGCGACGACGTCGACCTCCCCGACCTCCCCGACCCGCATCCCGGGCGCGATGACGAGGTAGCCGAGCGGGATCGGTTCGAGCCCGAGCCGGCGCACCACCGGCGCTGCGAGAGCGTGGGCGCGGACCACGAGGTCGAGGCGCCGGGAGTTGAGCAGGCTCATGAACAGGACCGCATCGGCCTCGCGCGCCAGCGAGCCGGGCCCCTCGGGGAAGATGACGACCGGCACGGGCACCGCGCCCTTGACCGCCGTCGCCGCCGCCCCCATCACCTGGGGGGTGATCCCGGTCGAGCCCCCCAGCAGGATGAGGTGGCTTCCGGCATCCACCGCCCCCTTCGCGGTCCGCGCGGCCGCGGCGCCGGGCGATTTGTCGGGGTCGATGAGCGTGAGGTGAATCGGCCCCTTCGCGACCTGCTCGGTGACGTACCGCTCGACGCGGCCAGGACGCGACGGACCGCTCACCGGAACGCCACCGCCAGGAAGGCGAACAGGGCGACCGTCATCGCGACCTTGCTCATCGTCTGCTCCCAGTGGAGGCGCTGGGGGAGATATCCCACGGAGAGGAGGAACACCCCATCCGCGGCGAGGACCAGGACGAGATACATAATCCCCACGACCGAGCCGGCGGAGACGAACCAGAGCACCGGGGCGACGCTGAGGACGAGCGCGACCGCGACGCTGGCCCGCGCGAGTCCGGAGCTGAACGGCATCCCGCGAGTCATCGGCAGGGTCCTTCGCCCGACGTCGCCGCCCACGTCTTCCATGTCCTTGATCACCTCGCGGCTCAGGGTCGCGAAGAACGCCATCAGGGCGAACGGGACGAGGATCAGCGCCGCCCCGGCGGCGGCCGCCCCGTAGAGGAAGACCATGCCGGTGAGGAGCCCGACCACGAGATTCCCCACGAACCCACGTGCCTTCCACCGGAACTCGTAGCTGAGCAGCGCCGCGACCGCCACGAGCAGGATCAACCCGACCAGGGGCTGGACCAGGAGGACCGGGACCACGGCGACCGCGCCGGCGACGAACAGTCCGGCGGCGAGCGCCCGGGCCCCCCCGACCGACACCTCGCCGGTCACGAGGGGGCGGTCCGGGTGGTTCCGCCGGTCCCCCTCCACGTCCAGCACGTCGTTGAGCACGTTCCCCCCGGCGGTGACGAGGGCGGCCGAGAACGCCGCCAGGAGGATCGCCCCCCAGAGGCCGAGCGGCAGGCCGACGCCGGCGCCTCGGGCGACGAGCCCGCCGACCACGGTCCCCGCGAAGGAGACCGCGAGGTTGCCCGCACGGACCAGCCGAAGCAGGGGATGCACGGCGCAGGATGGCGGCGGCGGTCGCTTAACGATTTGGCTGAACCCCCGGAGACCTCCGACGGAGGCCCCTCCGCCGCGGAAGGCGCTCGACCGACGGCGAGCTAGGGACCGACGGGTAACCGCGCCGAGGCGCGTTATATGCGTCGCCGTCTCGAGCCGGGGGCGATGGTCGTGCCGGCCGTCCTCCGCCCCCCGCTCCGCTCCTTCCAGCTGTCGAACGGACTGCGGGTGCTGTTGGCTCCGCTGGCCGGGAGCCCGACCGCGAGCGTCTGGGTCTGGTACCGGGTCGGCTCCAAGAACGAGCACCCGGGGATCACGGGCGCCTCGCACTGGGTGGAGCACATGCTGTTCGAGGGGTCGCCCCGGTACCCCAAGGGAGCGATCGACCTCGCGGTCCTGCGCGTCGGGGGCGAGCTGAACGCCTTCACCGACACC
>JASHTC010000181.1 GCA_030040755.1 Thermoplasmata archaeon
CGCGGGGCATCGTTCGGCCGGGTGCGTGTGCTCAGCGACGAAGAGCGGCATGAAGGATTCTCACCCGAGTGAGGTCCTTAATCCCTACGAAGGGCGAGAGTCTTGCGGCCGGTGGGGGATTCTGCCAGAATTCGGGGGCGCGCGCTCCCCGAACACGGCAACCGGGGCCACGAGCCCATGCGGGCCAGCGCTTCCCCCGGCCGCCGAGCCCCTGGGCCGTCGAGCCCTGCGCCGCCTCGGGGAGGAGGGACAGGACGTGGACGCCCCCCGGCCGAGGGCTTATCTACCGGAATCGTCCCAACAGTGACTCCGGAGCGTTCCGACAGGGAAAGGGGAATGGGAGGCACGGAAAGCCGGGACCGATCCAAAGCCCCCTCGGCGGAAGACCCCCGGTTCCTTCCGCTGGAGGTACGTGCGCCGACGCCGGACGCCCGGTGCGTGGAGGCCTCGCTGCCGTCGCTCGTGGAAGAGGTCACTCCGACCCGCAAATTCTTCATCCGAAGCCACTTCGCCGTTCCCTCCCTGACCCGAGAGGACTGGCGGCTCGCGATCGAAGGGCAGGTCGACCGACCCACCGTGCTCACGTACGAGGACCTCCAGGCCCTGCCCCATCGCGAGCTGGTCGTCACCATGGAGTGCGCCGGCAACAGCCGCTCTACGGTACGCCCGAAGCCCGAGGGGGTGCTCTGGGGGCACGGCGCCATCAGCACGGGCCGGTGGCGCGGGGTCCCCCTCCGCCTCGTCCTCGACCGCGCGGGGGTCCGGCCTTCCGCGCGCGAGGTCCTCCTTCAGGGGGCCGACCACGGCAAAGAGCCCGGAGTACGCGGGGACATCCGGTACGAGATGAGCGTGGACCTTCCCAAGGCGCTCCATCCCGACACCATGCTCGTCGACGAGATGAACGGCCAGCCCCTGACGCCGAGCCACGGCTTCCCGGTTCGGGTCATCGTCCCGGGGTACTACGGAATGGCCTCCGTGAAGTGGCTGACTCGCGTCGAGGTGCTGGACCACCCGTTCGACGGGCACTTCCGGGCCCGAGCGTATGCCTACATCCGGGAGGGTCAGAGGTCCGATGAGCCCAAGGTGCCAGCGACCACGATCCGAGTAAAGTCTCTCATCAACTGGCCCCGAGAGGGCCAGGTGCTGGCCACCGGCCCGCACGTGATCCGTGGGGTGGCCTGGTCGGGGGACTCCCCGGTCGTCCGCGTGGACGTGAGCGTGCTCCCGGTGAGCGGCGCGGGCGAGGTCTGGCACTCCGCCCGCCTGGGGTCCCAGTCCTCGCGGTACTCCTGGACCCATTGGGAACTGGTCTGCGACATCCCGGACCCCGGGTTCTACGTGATCCGCACGCGCGCGACGGACGAACGCGGGTTCAGCCAACCGGTCCAGGCCGAGTGGAACTTCCGGGGCCTCGGCAACAACTCTATCCATTGCGTGCCGATCGAGGTCCAGGCCGGCGGACCGCCGGATACGGAGTGACCTTCGCTCGCGAGACCCGGGCCCGGGTCGGGCCCGGCCCCGGGGCCGGCCGGTCGGTCGCGACGTATAACGTCGGAAACCAAGGAGTAAGTACCTGCACCGCCCGTTTAATGACCCCCGGGGGTCTGCGGTGGGCACGGCAATGCGAGGGATTCGATCCGTCCGCGGAGGCGTGCTCCTGGACGGCGTACTGGTCGTGGTGTTCCTCGGGCTGACCGCCTTCGCGCTGGACCGTCTCGGGATCACCCTCCCGATGCTGCTCCAGGGCATCCGCCAGTTCGTCGGGCACTGACCCGCTCCCCGAGCCATCGCGCCCGGCGGGAGCCCCCGGGCACCCGCTCGCGCGTGCGATGTAGGGTTTATCTGCGGAGAATCCACGCTTCCCGTGTGCACCCCCGAGGGGAACCGGCTCGGCAGCGCCCGGTCGGGTCGCCGCCGTCCCCTCTCGCCCCGCGCGGCCTTCCACGGGGGCGGTAGTCGTGGCGATCGACTCCGGTGACGTCGCCTGGGTGATCACGGCCACCGCGCTCGTGATGCTGATGACCCCCGCCCTGGGGTTCTTCTATGGGGGTCTCGTTCGACAGAAGAACCTCGTCGCGACCATCGTCCAGTGCCTGATGATCTTCTCCGTCATCAGCCTCGTCTGGGCCCTGTGGGGCTACACGATGACGTTCGGGCCCGCCTGGCACGGGATCATCGGCGACTTCGCCAACCTCGGCCTCATGAACGTCGGGGCGGCGCCGAACCCGTCGTACTCGTCCACGATCCCCGCCCTGCTGTACTTCGCCTTCCAGTTGAAGTTCGCCGCCATCACGCCGGCCTTGATCATCGGCGCGTTCGCGGGCCGGGTTCGCCTCAAGGCGCTGCTCATCTTCATCGTCCTCTGGACGACGTTCATCTACGTCCCGATCGCGATGTGGATCTGGAACCCCGGGGGCTGGCTCCACATGCTCGGGGTCGTGGACTTCGCGGGGGGGCTCGTCGTGCACACCTCCGCCGGCGTTTCGGCGGTGGCGGCCGCCCTGGTGATCGGACAGGGAAGGACCTTCGGGCGGGAGAGCCGGCCCAACAACGTTCCCTACGTGATCCTCGGCACGGCCCTTCTCTGGTTCGGCTGGTTCGGGTTCAACGCCGGGAGCGCGCTCGCCGCGAACGCCCTGGCCGTGAACGCGCTCGTGGACACCAACCTCGCCGCGGCCGCCGCCGGGGTGAGCTGGCTGCTCCTGGACTGGACCCGGAAGGGCCGTCCCTCGGCCGTCGGCATGGCGGTCGGCGCGGTCTGCGGTCTCGCGGCGGTGACCCCCGCCTCCGGATTCGTCGGCCCCGGCCCGTCGATCATCATCGGCCTCGTCGCCGGAGTGTTCTGCAACTACGTGGCGAACTGGCGGGCCCGAACCCGTCTGGACGATTCGCTCGACGTTTTCGCCTGCCACGGGGCCGGCGGGATGTGGGGGACGCTCGCGACGGGGCTGTTCGCGTCGACCGCGGTGAACGCGGCGGGTCCGAACGGCCTCTTCTACGGGAACCCTCACCAAGCCGTCATCCAGCTGGTCGGGATCGCGGTGGTCGCTGCGTTCGCGTTCTGCGGGACGTACCTCCTTCTCCGTCTGATCAACGTCTTCTCGCCCCTGCGCGTCGGACCGGCCGAGGAAGACTCGGGGCTCGACATCGCCGAGTTCGGTGAAGAGGCCTACGATACGTCCGCCGAGCCCGCGCCGCCGATGACCACCTGAGGCACGGCGCTCCCGACGGGAGCTTCCCTCCCGACGCCGGCGGCTTCGATAGGTTTTCAAGGGATGGGCCGCCGTGAATGATGGAGGTGGGCCGTGACCGCCGCGGTGTATCAGGCGAACATCCAGCCGCCGGGACTGTACCGGCTCGCTCGGGCCCTCCGC
>JASHTC010000182.1 GCA_030040755.1 Thermoplasmata archaeon
CCGAGGTCCGGCCGAGCATCGGGGTCCGACTGTACCGGAGGATCGTGAGCAGGATGCGGGAGCCGTCCCGGATGGCATGGAGCTTCGCGATCCCGATCCGGGGGCGGTAGGTCACCGGCACCTGGGATACCCGGAAGCCGTGGCGGGCCATCTTGATGAAGAGCTCCGCCTCGATCTCGAACCCGTCGGACTCCAATCGGACCTGGCGAACCGCGTCGGCCCGGACTCCCCAGAGCCCACTGCAGATGTCCAGGAAGGGAACTCGACTCAGGCGCGCCGCGCTCAGGCTGAGCAGGGCGTCCCCGACCCGGTGCGCGAGCGCCCGCGGCGACTCGGACGGGTCGTAGAGGGGCCGACGCGCGCCAATGACGAGGTCGGTCCCCGCCGCGAGCAACGAGAAGACCGGGAGAAGGGTCTCCGCCATGTACGAGTAGTCCGCATCGATCACCGTGACGAAGTCCGCTCCCCGTTCCAGGGCTGCGTTCAGGGCCTGCCGGACCGCGTCGCCCTTTCCTCGGCCGGTCTGGTGGATGATGGTGGCCCCTCTCGTCCGGGCGACCTCCACGGTCCCGTCCGTGGACCCGCCGTCGACGACCAACACCTGAGTGCGAAAGCCGGCGAGGAACAGATGGTCGAGCGGAAGTTCGTCGAGCGTACGGGCCAGACCCGCTTCCTCGTTCAGCGTAGGAAGAATGACGGTGGCCTGATACGGTCGTGCGTTCCCTTGGCGCCCCGCTCTCATCCCGGTGGCGAACCGCGCTCCCGAAGCGCAGTCCCGTGGGGGTCGTAAAACCATAGAGCTCATTAACCTCTCTCTGCAATTCTCAATCCGTCCGCCGGGTCGAGACGGACCGAAGTTCTCCTCGACGTCGCCCCGGAGTTTATGAGCCGTGCCCGTCCGTCGAAGAACGGGCCCTATGATCGTGGGGTCGAGGCCGAACCCCGTGGAACGGCACGGCCCGGGGGGGATGGTGGCTTCCCTGCCGGCGAGACAGAGCCGGCTCGCGCCGTCGTGCGACTCATATCACCTCAGGATCCCGACCATGACACCCGACGACCCGCCTAGAGGGACACTGCCGGTCGCGGAGTGACTCCCCGGGGGGGTCCGGTTCCGGGGCGGGGGCCGCAATACGTGTATATACGTTTTTATACGTATTGAACCCAGTATTCTGACGGATGTCGTCCCGTCCGAGCCCACGGAATGAGAAGGGCCGTGATGCGGACGCCGGGCCGGGTCACCATCGGTCGGTCGCAGGACCCGTGACCGAGATTCCCAACCGGCAGGGCAAATTTGAGACGGGGTGGGTCGACGGCGGCGTCTACGTCCCGGTCGCCAGGGCCGCCCCGGTCGACGCCTCGGTCCGAGAGAGAGCCGCCGACCCCCGCGTGCTCGACTCCCTCTCGGGTCGACTGAAAGGGGGGTCGCCCGCGGGCGAGCCTCCGCCCGCCGGTCTCGGCGACGGCCTGTCCCCCTCACCGCCCGACGCTGCTTTCTCCCGCTCCTACTTCGATGCGGTAGCGAGAGCCCTGGAGGCGTTCGGGCTCCGGCGGTCGATCTCCCGGCTCTACTGCGCCGCCTTGGTCGCCGGTCGGGCGTCGCCGTTGGAGCTCATCGTGAAGGCCCAAGTGCGGAGGGCGACCGGCTACCGGGGGCTCGAACGACTGCGCCGGATGGAGCTGGTGGTGCCGGTGACGCACCGTCCGCTTCGATTGGAGGCGGTCCCGCTGGCTCGTTTCCTCGACCGCTCCGCCTCCGCCTTGAAGGATGAAATCGACCTCCACCGGGAGATTCGAGAGGCCGCGGTCGAGGAGCTGTCGCTTCCCGGCCTGGTCCGGGAGGCGACCGCCCCCGGCCTCTTTGGGGCGGGAGAGGTCGCCGGGGTCCTCCACCATAGTCTGGCCCAGGCTCGTAAGGACCTCCTGGTCGCCCCCGTCCTGCGGGGGTTCTCGAGCGAGACTCGGACGGTCCTTCGGCAGGCGCTGCAGGATGCGCTGGCCCGAGGCGTCCGGGTACGGCTTCTCGCGCCCTATGAGTCGGCCTACCAACGGATCTTCTCGGGCTCCCCTATGGGTGGTGGGACTCAGCCGCACTTCCTGGTCCGCCTCTCCGAACCGGCGTTCTTCCACCTGTATGTGATCGACTCGGTCCGTGCCATCCGCTTCTTCGTGAGGAGCACCCCCTCGGAGCGTCCGGCGGGGAGCCTCGGGCTGGTCTCCGAGCGCCGGGCGTTCGTCCAGGCTCAGGAGCAACGGTTCCGAGTGCTCTGGTCGGAGGCGCCCGCGCTCGAGATCTCCGGGACCGGACGGCGGGGCGAGCCTCGTCCGATCTGAGCCGGACTCGCCCGAACACCGAATCCGGTCCTGCGTGCGCCTCCCAACCCGGCGGCCTCCCGTGGGCGGCGAAGTGGGGGAATTGGCATTTCGCTCCCGGGGGGGGCCGACCGCGTCTAGGTCACGTGGGTGCGCGCCCGGCGGGCCCTTCGCTGGGCAGTGGGTCCCGTCGAGGTCCCCCCGACCACGAGGTGTGGCTGAGTAAGGGGAGATCGGACCGGCAAACGACTTTGTAGCCGGGTCACTTGGCCGCCTCGGTGCCCGTCCCCTCCTCCGCTCATCGTTCGCCGGTCCCGATCATCCAGGTGACCCGGCCGAGCCTGCCGCCCCTGGTCGAATACCAAGCCCTGCTCCCCAGGCTCTGGTCGAGCCGAACGCTCACCAACGGCGGGCCGTACGTCCACGAGCTAGAACGCCGTCTGGCTGGATACTTACCGGCCCGCCACGTCTCGGCGGTCAGCAACGGCACCCTCGCCCTTCAGCTGGCTCTGCGGGTAGTAGGGGGTTCGAAGGGGACCGTAATCACGACCCCGTTCACGTTCGCGGCCACGACGACCGCGCTCGTCTGGCAAGGGTTCACTCCTCGGTTCGTCGATATCGACCGGGAGACGTTCGTCTTGGACCCCGCCCTGGTGGCCGACGAATTTCGCCGCGACGTCGTCGGGCTGCTTCCGGTCCAGGTCTTCGGGAACACGGCCGGGAGTCGAGACCTCGCGGCCCTGGCGAAGGAAAGGTCCCGGTGGGCGGTCTTCGACTCGGCGCACAGCTTCGGCGTGCGGGCGCCCGGCGGGTCACTCTTCGACCTCGGAGATGCCTCCATCTTGAGCTTGCATGCCACCAAGAGCTTCCATACGTTCGAGGGGGGCGCGGTCGTCACGCCGAGGAGCCGAATCGCCCGCCAGGTCGAGCGACTCCGTAACTTCGGTCTGTTGCCCTCGGGGGACGTGAGCGAGCCGGGGATCAATGCCAAGATGGCCGAGCCCCAGGCGGCGATGGGCCTCGTCAACCTGCGACATATCGATCGCTGGATCCGGGAGCGCCGGGCCCGGTACGAGCTGTACCGGGACCTCCTGGAGCCTCGGAACGACATCGAGTTCCAGCGGGTGGAGGAGGGCCGACACAACTTCATCTACATGCCGATCCTGTTGCCGACGAG
>JASHTC010000014.1 GCA_030040755.1 Thermoplasmata archaeon
GGGGAACTCGGGCCGGAGGCGCCCGAGCGCGCTCGCGTAGGCGGAGGCGGCCATCCGACCGTCCTAGGCGAGGAGGGCGCGGACCTCGTCCTCGCGCAGCCGGAGCAGCTCGTCGAACGAGAGGTTCAGGCGTCGGCTCTTGTCGGGCGTCTCGGCGATCAGTCCTCCCAGGATCGGCTGGGGGGTCGGGTCGAAGGCCCGGCGCGCGACCTTGGCCAGCACGCCGCGGTCCTCGCGGCGTCCCGAGATGAGGAGCTGCGGGCCGAGGGCGCCGTTCGCGACCTCGACCATCCGCTTCAGGGTCGCCGGGTACTTCGGGGAGGAGGTAAAGTCGCGGAGGAGGGTCCGGGTCTCCTGGAGGCCGGTGTCGATCCGTCGCTCCCGGGCCTCGTACATCATCTTCCGCGCCTTCAGCTTCGCGGCGGCGACCCGCTGGGCGCGCTCCCGCGCCGCCTCCATCTCGGCCGCGCGCTGGGAGGCGCCCCGGAGCTCGGCGATCCGGCGGTCCCGCTCCTCGGCGATGCGCGCGGTCTCCTTTGCCTGGGCCTCGGTGATCGCCCGGAGCTCGGCCTCGGCGTGCTGCCGAATCTCCTCGACGAGGCTCTCGAGGCTCATGGGGTCCGGCCGCCCGTTCAGGCGTGCAGGATGCCGAGCAGCAGGATGATCCCGAGCACGAAGCCGATGATCCAGAGCGTCTCGGGGATGACGAAGAAGAACAGCACCTGGCCGAACTTCTCCGGCTTCTCGGCGATGATCCCCATCCCGGCGGCGCCGATGCCGGACTGCGCCATCCCGGTACCGATCAGGCCCCCCGCGATGGCGATCCCGGCGGCCAGCGCAGCCCAGTCCGCGTAGTCGCTCGGCAGTGCCGCCATAGCTTGACCCGGGCCGCCGAGAAAGGTCGGGTATATAGGGTCACGGTACGGCGAGCCGGTCGAGGAGAGGACGGGCCGGCGCGGACCGACTCCGGGCGCCTCCGGGAGCGGTGTCGGCTAGGCGTCCGCGGAGGGCACGTCGGGGGCCGGATGGCTCCGCCGGTACGCCCGCTGGGCGAGGCCGAGCGAGCCGACCCAGGCCGCGACCCCGAACAGGTAGGCGGTCAGGCAGACCGGGCAGAGCGCCCCGATCTCGACGAGCTCCACGTAGAGAAAGTAGAGCGCGAAGGCGATGCCCCCGGTCGTCACGAGCAGGAGGAGGTAGGTGATCCGGTTGTCCTTGCGGCGCCGCTCGGAGAGGCCGGCCAGGACCAGGATCGCGACGAACCCGACGATCCCCCACGCGTAATCCTGGACACCGAAGGTCGTCGTCTTGCCGCTCTCCAGGATCGCCTTGCACGAGACGAAGGCGTTCACGGTGCAGACGTTGCTCAGGGAGGCATCGTAGAACTCGAGGGCCGCAAAGATCGACACGACGAGGCCGAGGGCGCCGCCGAGCGCGAGCAGGCTACGACACGTTTGCGCGCGCATCCGCTCTAGATCATGGCCAGGTCGGCCTGGACCCCGGATTCGGTCGCACTCGACCAGCCGTACTGTTTCGCTAGGTAGCCGACCGGAGCCCCGGTGGCCTTCACAAGGTAGGCCATGATCCAGTAGGCCTGCGGGCTGATGGTGGTCCAGGCGCTCCCGCTCTCCGCATGCACCTGCGACTCGACGGTGGTGGCACCCGAGCCGCCGGTGTTGCCGCTCGTGTACGCCGAGAGGTCCTGCGGGTCGATCAGGGTCGTCCCGCCGTGGATGTACTGCCCGTTCACCACCACGAAGGGGATGCTGTTGCCGGAGTAGGCGGAGACGTAGGCCGACTCGTAGCAGTTCGACGTGCTCGGGAACGTCCCATCGACCCCCGAGAGGTCCTCGCTCACCACGAACGAGATGTTGCTGCTGGTGAGCTGGGCGTTACCCAGGACCATCTCCGGGGTCCCTGCGTAGACGTCGGAGGAACTCGAAAAACTGGTATACTGACCCGAGAGGGTGCCGAACTCGGTCAACGCCTTGTAGATCGCCCAGCTGCTCGCCGAGCAGTACGGGCACCAGCTCGCGCCGTAGAAGTAGAGGATCGGGAGTCCGTTCTCCTGCCACGGGGAGACGCTGGCCACGGCCCAGCCGGGGCCGGGCTGGCTCCCGAGGGCGGCGGCCGGCGGCAGGACGGGGCAACCGAAGACCAGGACCCCGGCGAGGGCGACGACGCCGGTGAACATCAGTCCCAGGACGAGGCCCCCGACCACGGTGTTCCGGAAGACCTTGTTCCAGCGCCGGGCGCTCCGCAGGAGCCCGTAGACCAGCACGACGACGGCGATCGCCAGGATGAGCGCCACGTAGGGGATCGTGGGCAGGATCAGGCCGACCGGCGAGGGAGCGAGGTAGGCGACGACCGCCCAGACCGCCACCAGGGGAACGACCAGGTAGCCGATGCGGGCCAGGGTCCACTTGCGCTCGAGCTCCTCGGCGACCCGCTTGCTCGGCTTGGGGGCGGCCGACTCCTTCTGGTCGCCCCGGCCCTGCCGCTTCCGGTAGAGGACGTGGAGCGCCCGGCCGGGGTCCGCGCCCTTGGCGGCCTGGAAGCCGACCTTCGGGTCTTCGGCGATCTCGTCCCACGCCCAGCCGGCCTTGCGCAGCTGCTCGACGCGATCCCAGTCAACCATCCGATCCGGCGACACCCCCACTCCTTTTCCTCTTTACCCCGCACGGGCCCGGGGGTCCCATCGTGCTTTTACCCGGACCCCGCTAGCGGAGGGCCATGCGGGTCATCTTCCTCGGCACGGCCGGCTCCTGGCCCACGAAAGAGCGCTCGGCGAGCGCCATCGCGCTCGACACCGAGCGCGAGCTGATCCTCCTCGACTGCGGGGAGGGCACGCAGCGTCAGTTCTTCGAGTCGAGCGCCTCGTTCATGCGCGTCCGTCGCGTGTTCATCACCCACTTCCACGGCGACCACTTCCTCGGGTTGCCCGGTCTCATCCAGAGCATGAACCTCAACAACCGGACCGAGCCGCTCGACGTCTACGGCCCGCCCGATGCGGAGGAGATGGTCTCCCGCGCCCTCGCGATGGGATACTACACGCAGCGGTTCCCCGTCTCCATCCACCCCCTCCATCCGGGAGAGTCGCTCGAGCTGGACGGCTACACGGTCCGGACCGCGAAGGCGGTCCATCCGGTGCCGGCGCTCTCCTACCGGGTCGAGGAGGGGCCGAAGCGCGGCCGGTTCGATGGAGCCCTCGCCCGGTCGCTCGGGATCCACGGCCGGGATTTCGCCCGACTGGAGGCCGGCGAGCCGGTGCGGGTCGGCGAGCGGGTGGTCCACCCCGAGGACGTGATGGGGCCGGCGCGTCCGGGCCGTTCGATCGTCTACTCGGGGGACACGGCCCCGAGCGACGAGGTCCGCCAGCTCGCGCGCCGCGCCACCCTCCTCATCCACGAGGCGACGGCGGCGCAGGACCTCGAGGAGCAGGCGAACGACTGGGGCCACTCGTCGGCCCGACAGGCCGCCGAGCTGGCCCGGTCCGCCGAGGTGGGGACCCTGTACCTGACCCATTTCTCCTCGCGGTACAAGGAGCTCGAGCCCCTGGAGGAGGAGGCCCGGATCGTCTTCCCGGGCTCGCACGCCGCCCGGGACCTGCTCGACTACCAGGTCCTGCAGGCATGATCCGGGCCGACCTGGTCGTCTCGAACCTTTCCGAGGTCGCCACGCTGTCGAACGGTTCCGTCCCTCGGGTGGGGAGCGCCGCGGCCGACCTGGGCCGGGTGGCGCGCGCGGCGGTGGCGGTCGCGCAGGGGAGGTTCGCCTGGGTCGGCCCCGAGCGCGCGCTGCGCCGCTCGGTGCGGCTCCGCCGAGGGGGCCACCGGGTCGATGGCCAAGGAGGCACCCTCGTCCCGGGCCTGGTCGACGCGCACTCCCACGTGCTCTTCGCCGGCGACCGGGCCTTCGAGCTTCCGCTCAAGGCCCGCGGTCTCGGCTACCCCGAGATCGCCCGTCGGGGCGGTGGGATCCTCGCCACGGTGCGGGCGACCCGACGGGCCGCGCGGGCGACCCTGCTCGCACAGACGACCGACCGGTTGCTCGGGATGGCCCGGTCCGGTGCGACCGCGGTCGAGGTGAAGAGCGGGTATGCGCTCTCGGTCCGGGGCGAGCTCGAGCTGCTGCGCCGGGTGCCCGAGCTGCGCCGTCGCACGGGCCTGCGGCTCGTCCCGACCTTCCTCGGGGCGCATGCGGTCCCTCCCGAGGCGCACGGGGACGCGGAAGGGTACGTCGACCGCCTCGTCCGGGAAGCGCTTCCCGTCATCGCGCGGGAACGGCTCGCGGCGTTCGTGGACGTCTTCTGCGAGCCGGGGTACTTCTCGGTCCGGGCCTCCGAGCGCCTGCTCCGGGCCGCCGTGGCGCTCGGCCTCCCCGTCAAGGTGCATGCCGACGAGTTCGTCCGCTCCGGCGGCGCTCGTCTCGCGGCCCGGCTCGGCGCGGCCTCCGCCGATCACCTCCTGACCTCGACGCCCGAGGACTACGCCGCGCTCGCGCGCGCCGGCGTGACCGCCGTGCTCCTCCCCCTCACGGCGTTCGCCTCCTCCCCCGCCCGCCGCTCGCCGGCCCGCGAGCTCGTGGACGCCGGCGTGCCGGTCGCGCTCGGCTCCGACTGCTCCCCGAACGCCTGGAACGAGTCGATGCCGCTCGCGCTCGCCCTCGCGGTCCACGGGGGCCGACTCTCGCCGGCGGAGGCGCTCACGGCGGCGACCGTGAACGCGGCGCACGCCATCGGGCTCGAGGACGCGGGGACCATCGAGGTCGGCCGGCCGGCGGACATGGCGCTCTTCGCGCTCCCCTCGACCGACCATCTCGGATACCGGTTCGACGCTTGTCCGGTCGCCGTTTTCCGTCAGGGAAACCCCATTTCTTCGAGGGGATTCCGTCAGTAATTCTAAATAGGGGGGGTCTTCTCCTCGCCGGCAGAGGTCCCCCATATGGCGGAGAAAGTCGGCAAGGAGCAAGTCAAGCGAGAGAAGGGCTACCTGTACTACCTCGGCAAGGACGGGTACCTCTGGAAGACCCCCACGAAGCTCAACAAGTCGGGAAGGAAGTCCCGCGTCGGGACCGAGAAGATCACCCGGCAGGACGGGTACATGTATTTCCTCGACAAGAAGGGCTTCATCTCCCGCGCCCGGATGAAGAACGCCTGAACCCGGACCACCTTTTCGGGGGCCCTCTCCGAGGGGAGAGGGTCCTTCCCTCATTTTTTCGGCCGCGGGGCACCGTTCGGAGCGCCGGTCCATATACTCCGGCGGGGTCGTACCCGGTCGAGGCCCCATGGGGTGTCGGAACGACCCGGACGACCCGCGCAAGTGCGAGCGGTGCGGGGCGTTCCTCTGGGTCGCGGAGGAAGGGCTCTACTGCGGGGAGTGCGGCTCGCTCATGCCGTGCACGATGCGGATCCTTCCGCCGCCGCGCGCCGCCCCGCCCGCCTGAACGGGGCCCGCGGTCTCGCCGGCGCGCCTCCGTCGCGGGCCGCGTCGCCGCCGTCGGACGCAGTGCGGTACGACTCTAGTTTAGGAACGGGTTGGACGCTTCGAGCGACGCCGACGGGCGCGACGAGCGCTCATTCCGACCCATGTGGCTTATACACCTACGCGCTTGGCGCCACCCGGAGGTTTTCGACAGGTGTCCCGAGCGGCACCATCCGCCTATTCGCCCCTCGCCGGCGGCGAGGAACGGCCCTCCTCCGAGGGCGTTCCACCGACCGACGGGAGGTGAGATAGTATCGGACGGCGCTCGCTTCTCTCCCGACACTTCGTCGCCCTCCAGGAACCGTGGTCTATCATGGCCGTCTCTAGAAAGCGCACCCCGTCCCCCGCCGAATCGCCGGCCCCTCGACCGGCCAACCGGATCGGACGCGACCCGATCCCCGTCCCCCGCCTGGTCCCGCGGGGCAAGACGGCCTTCGATACCGTCGCCTGGCGCACCCACGACTCGTCCATCAAGAACGCCGAGGGGAAGGTGATCTTCGAGCAGAAAGGGATCCACGCCCCGGTCTCCTGGTCCGAGACGAGCATCAACATCGCCGCGTCGAAGTACTTCCGCATCATCTCCGGCCGCCGGGAGAACTCGGTCGACGGGATGATCCGCCGGGTCTGCCACTGGATCGCGCAGTCGGGCCTGGACCTCGGCTACCTCGACACCTCCGAGGAGGCGACGACCCTCGAGGAGAGCCTCTCCTACCTCATGGTCCACCAGATGGCGGCCTTCAACAGCCCCGTCTGGTTCAACGTCGGCGTCCGGGACCCGCCCCAGTGCTCGGCGTGTTTCATCCAGTCGGTGACGGACGACATGGACTCGATCCTCGCGCTCGCGACGAGCGAGGGCCGCCTGTTCAAGGGCGGCAGCGGTACCGGTTCGAACCTCTCCGCGCTCCGCGGCAGCCACGAGCGCCTCTCGGGCGGCGGCATCGCCTCCGGGCCGGTGTCGTTCATGCGGGCGTTCGACGCCCTCGCCGGGGTCATCAAATCCGGCGGGACCACCCGCCGCGCCGCGAAGATGGTGATCCTCAACATGGACCACCCGGACATCGTCGACTTCATCGAGTGCAAGGTCCGCGAGGAGGAGAAGGCGCTCGCGCTCATCCGCGTGGGCTACTCGTCCAACTTCGACGGGACCGACCCCGACTCGGCCTATGCGTCGATCGCCTACCAGAACGCGAACCACTCCGTCCGCATCCCGGACGCCTTCATGGAGGCCGTCATCCGGGACGGCGAATGGAAGACGACCAACCGCACCGACCACACGGTCGCGGGCACGATGCGCGCCCGGGACCTCTGGCGGAAGCTCGCCTACGCCGCCTGGCGGTGCGGCGACCCCGGGGTGCAGTTCGACGACCACACGAACGACTGGCACACGTGCCCCAACTCCGGGCGGATCAACGCCTCGAACCCCTGCAGCGAGTACCTGTTCCTGGACGACACGGCCTGCAACCTCTCGTCGATCAACCTGATGAAGTTCCTCGACCCGAAGGGCGAGTTCGACCTCGAGCTGTTCCGCCAGGCGGTCCGGACGATGATCCTCGCGATGGAGATCATCGTGGACGCCTCCAGCTATCCCACGGCCGCCATCGCCCAGAACTCCCACGACTACCGGCCGCTCGGTCTCGGGTATGCGAACCTCGGGGCGCTGTTGATGCACTTCGGTCTCGCCTACGACTCGGACGCCGGCCGGACCCTCGCCGGGGCGGTCTCCTCGTTCCTCTCCGCCGAGGGCTACCACATGTCGAGCGAGATCTCCAAGCGCGTCGGCCCGTTCGCCGGGTTCGAGAAGAACCGCGCCCCGATGCTCCGCGTGATGAGCAAGCACGCGCGGGCCGCCGAGCAGGTCTCCCTCGCGGACCCCCACCTCGCCCCGTTCGTCACGGCGGCGGTCGACCGGTGGCACGACACCGTGCGGGCCGGCGAGCTGTGGGGCTACCGGAACGCCCAGATCTCCGTCATCGCGCCGACCGGCACGATCGGGCTGCTCATGGGATGCGACACGCTCGGCCTCGAGCCCGAGCTCTCCCTCATCAAGACGAAGAACCTCGTCGGGGGCGGCATCCTGCGGATGGTCAACCGGACCGTCCCGGACGGCCTCTCGGCGCTCGGATACACGCCCGAGGAGATCCGCGCCATCACCGGCCACCTCGAGCGGGCCGGCACGATCGAAGGGGCCCCGGGGCTCGAGGCGGAGGACCTCGCCGTGTTCGACTGTGCCCTCGCCCCCGCCGGAGGCTCGCGCACCATCGCCCCGATGGGCCACCTGAAGATGCTCGGGGCGGTCCAGCCGTTCCTCTCGGGGGGCGCCTCCAAGACGATCAACCTGCCCAACGACGCCACGGTCGAGGACATCGAGAAGATCTACCTCGAGGCCTGGCGGCTCGGCATCAAGTCGGTCGCGCTCTACCGGGATGGCTGCAAGGCCTCCCAGCCGTTCGAGACCGGCCCGGGCAAGGCCGGCGCCGCCGCCGGGCCCCGCGGTCCGGCCCGGGAGCGCCTCCCGAACGAGCGCAAGGCGGTCACCCACCACTTCGAGGTCGGCGGCCACGACGGCTACGTCACGGTGGGTCTCTACCCGGACGGCCGCCCCGGGGAGATCTTCTTCCGGGTCACCAAGGAAGGGTCGACCGTCAACGGACTCATGGACTCGCTCGGGCTCGCGATGTCGATGGCGCTCCAGCACGGGGTGCCCCTCAAGGACCTCGTGCGGAAGCTCGCCCACCTCCGGTTCGAGCCGGCGGGCGCCACCAACAACCCGAAGATCCGCTTCGCCAAGTCGATCCCCGACTACGTCGCCCGATGGCTCGCCAACGAGTTCCTCACTGAGGAGGAGCGACGCGCGATCGGCCTCGAGGGCCCGGCCGCCGAGAACGGCAACGGCCACGGGACCCCGACCGCCAGCGCTTCGAAGCCGGCGGCGAGCCAGACCGTCAAGTTCGAGACCAAGCCGCTGGACGCCTTCTCGCCCGAGAGCGGCCCGAGCGGCGGGGTCAGCGAGGACTCCCCCTCCTGCCACGTCTGCGGCGGCATCATGGTCCGCTCGGGCACGTGCTACGCGTGCACCGTGTGCGGGGCCACGAGCGGCTGCTCGTAGCCGGCTACGGGCTCGGCTCGGGGGCGCCGCTGGGCCGCTCGACCCCGGGGGCCGCCGGCCCCGGTCCCGCTTCCGGGTGACCCGTGCGGCTCCCGTCCGCGAGGAACCGGAAGTTCCTCAGCCCGAGGGAGAGCAGGAGCCCCACGAAGGCGATCGCCGCCGTGAGGCCGAAGACGATCTGGAAGCCGAGCAGCTGGTACGTCGGCACCGGCACCGGGACCGGAACCCCGGGGACCCGGATGTAGTCCGTCGCCACGAGGCTCGCCGTCACCGTCGCGGCGATCACCGGGCCGACCGCGCTGCCGAGGTTCCGGAACGTCTGGTTCATCCCGGTCTGGATGCCGAGCTCCTCCCGTCCGACCGAGAGGACGATGATGTTGCTCATCGAGATCAGCACCGCGACGTTCCCGGCGAGCGCGGGGATCGAGAAGAGCATCAGCTCGTAGATGTTGGAGTTCAGGAACGCGAGGCCGACGCCCCCCAGCGCCATGACGCCGAAGCCGAGGACCATCACCGGCTTCGGGCCCCGGGCCGCGACGAGACGGCCCCACACCGGCGCGAGCGCCAGCATCGAGAGCGACGCGGGGACTGAGACGAGGCCCATCTGGAATTCGTTGAGGCCGAACCCCGGCGCGTACGGGTACTCCACGAGCAGGACGAGCCCGATGAAGACCAGGAACATCCCCATCCCCACGAAGATCCCGTTGACGTTCGAGATCCAGATGTTGCGCTTCTTGAGCGCCGCGAACGAGACGACCGGGTAGGGGGTGCGCGGCTCCCAGAGCAGGAAGAAGACCAGCCCGAGGAGGGCGAGGAGGAAGAACTGCGGCACGCCCCAGGGGACCCCGCCCAGGTGCACCGCGGAGAAGTTCGTCCATCCCCAGTACGTCCCTTCGGTGAGCCCGAACATGACGGTCGCGAGCGCGAACCCGAGGCTCGCGATGCCGGGGTAGTCGACCGGGTGCGGCGTCAGGTGCGGGGATTCGCGCAGGGTGACGTAGGCGAGGACCGCCAGGATGACCGCGACCGGGATCACCGTGTGGTAGGTGAGCTGCCAGCCCCAGGTGTAGGAGATGTATCCGCCGCCCACGAGCCCGAGCGAGGCGCCGACCGCGAACATCGCGGAGACGATCCCCTGGGCCTGCCCCACGCGGGCGGCCGGGAACAGCTCGGGGAGCATCGCGAAGGCGAGGGGGAACATCCCCATCCCGAGCCCCTGGAACGCCCGGACCCCGATCAGGACGTAGATCTGGTTCGCCCGGTCGACCCCGAACGCCGCCCCGATGTTCGGCGAGAATCCGGCGAGGCTCACGGCGACCGCGTAGAGGGACATCACGAGGACGAGCATCCGCTTCTTGCCGTACTTGTCGCCGAGCTTGCCGAAGATCGGCGTGGCGACCGTTCCGACCAAGAGGTAGGCCGAGACGATCCAGACGACCGTGGTCGCGGGCGCGTTGTCGAAGAACTGGACGAACGACTTGAACGCCGGGATCACCATCGTCTCGACGTAGGTGACCATCATCGCCATCACGGCGAGCACGATCATCGCCGCCCGCGCGGCACGGGCGTCGTACGGGGTGCCGGCGGCCGTCCGAGCGAGGCTGCCGTTCGCGGCCTCGCTCATGGACGGCCTACACCTGCCCGGCCGTGACGGTCGGCGCGGCGTCCTCCGTCGGCCCGGCGGGCGCGCTGCTCGCCTGGCCGGTCCGGCTGCCGTCGGCGAGGAACCGGAAGTTCTTCAACGCGAACGAGAGGATGCCCCCGACGAGGCCGACCGCGGCCACGATCCCGAAGACGACCTCGTAGCCGGCGATGCGGTAGTTCTGGAACGAGATCCCGAAGAACGTCTGGGTGAAGGCGTAGCTCGCCAGGATCGAGGTCACGAGCACCGGCCCGACCGCGCTGCCGAGGTTGCGGAACGTCTGGTTCATCCCGGTCTGGACGCCCATCGTCTTCGGGTCGACCGACAGCACGATGACGTTCGACATCGAGATCAGCACCCCGACGTTGCCGGCCATCACGGGGATCGCCATCACCGCGATCTCGACGGTGGTCGCGTGGAAGGCGACCAGACCGAGGGCCCCGAGGACGATCAACCCGAACCCGACGATCATGACCGGCTTCGGACCGAAGCGGCTGATCGCCCGGCCGAGGACGGGGCCCGAGACCATCATGCCGACGACCGCCGGGATGAACAGCAGCGCGGCGTTGAGCTCGGTCAGGCCGAAGCCGGGCGACGGGTACTCGCCGTAGATGATCAGGACCGTGAACAGGAGAAACATCGTCATGCCGACGAGGACGCCGTTGACGTTGGAGACCCAGATGTTCCGCTCGCGCAGCGCCTGGAACGAGACGACCGGGCTCGGGGCGCGGGGCTCCCAGTAGAGGAAGACCCCGAAGGCGACCGCCGCGAGGACGAAGAACTCGGGGACGCCCCAGGGGAGGCCGCCGAACGCGACGGCGGAGAGGTTGGTCCAGCCCCAGTAAGCCCCCTCCGTGATCCCGAGCATCAGGAACGTCAGTCCGAGGCCGAGGCTCGTCACGCCGGGGAAGTCGATCTTCCGCGCGAGCCGGATCGCCGACTCGCGGATGTAGACCGCCGCGAGGACGAAAACGACGATCGCGATCGGGATGACCGTGTGGTAGGTGAGCTGCCAGCCGTACGTCTGGGCGATCCACCCTCCGCCGACCAGCCCGGCCGCGGCCCCGGTGGCGAACATCCCCGAGAGGAGACCCTGGGCCGTCCCGACCCGGGCGGGCGGGAAGATCTCGGGCAGCATCGCGAACCCGAGCGGGAACATCCCCATCCCGACCCCTTGCACGGCGCGGACCGCGATCAGGACGTAGATCTGGTCCGGTCGGCTGAGCCCGAAGGCGGCGCCGATGTTCGGGGAGAACCCGGCGATGCTGACCGCGACGGCGTAGACGCCCATCGCGACCAGGAGGATCCGCTTCTTCCCGTAGATGTCCCCGAGCTTGCCGAAGATCGGCGTCACGACGACGCCGACCAGCAGGTAGGCGGAGAGGATCCAGGCGATCGTGCTCGCGGTGGTGACGTGGAAGAACGACTCGAAGTTGCTGAACGCCGGGAGGACCATCGTCTCGACGTAGGTGACCATGATGGCCATCCCGGCGAGGATGAACAGGACCCGGTAGGCGTACTGCTCGTCGTACGAGCGGGACGCGGCCCCGTTCGAGGTCGCCCCGTTCACGGCGTCTCTCCCGGGGTCTCGAGCTGCCGGTGGAGCTCCTGGAAGACCCGTACGGCGGTCCGGATGTCGGCGGGAGGCAGGTCGCGCGCCGCGTCGGCCACCAACCGGGCGATGTGGGCCCAGATGCGCGCCTCGACCCGGCGCCCCTTGGGCGTGAGCGAGAGCTCGACGGCCCGCCGGTCCCGACTCGAGCGGTGCCGGGCGAGCAGGCCGGCCTCCTCCAGCGTGTCCACGCTCGCGCAGACGGTCGGGGCCGACAGCGCGAGGTGGCGGGCCACGGTGCTCATCGAGGCCGAGCCGAGGCTCGAGACGAGATGCAGCGCCCAGAACTGTCCTTTCGAGATCCCCTCCGCCTCGAGGGCGGGCTGGGCCCGGTGGACGACCGAGCCCATGACCTCGTGCACGGAGCTCACGAGGTCGTCGGTGGCGGCGGTCGAGCGGGGGCTCAGGAGCGAGGGGCCGACCATGCGAACTCCGAACTATTCGACATTCTAATCATTCGAGAATATAACTATTCGCTTGCCTTCAGGGAAGCGCGTACCGGGCCAGGTCGACCAGGTCCGCGAGCCGGGGACGGGAATCCGTCGGGACCGGGCCCGCCCCCCACCGGGCGACCAGCGCCCCGGAGGGGAACTCCGGGTCCCGACGCCCGTCCGAGGCCCCGAGGGCGGTCGGGGGACCCCGCCGGTCGACCTCGAGCAGGAGCAGGAGCGCGCCGACCGGTCCGGCGTCGACCCGGAGCTCCAGACCGCCCGAGGTTTCGGTACGGACGACGCGGGCCTCCTCCTGGAACAGGTGGGCGATGCGGGTCGTCGAGCCGCGCCGGGCTCGGGGAGACCCCGGCAAAGAGCGCCACTCGATGCGCGGCTCGGCGGAGCGGAGCCGTTCGAGCAGGCTCGTCGGGATGCCCGGACCGTCGGCCGAGTCGCTCATGTGGCCCCGCTCCGTCCCCGCCACATCAGGCAGTCCGGCCGAAGGGTGCACGGGCCGCACACCGCCAGGTCGCGCTCCTTCGGGCAGTCCCCCGAGATGCCGGTGTGGCAGAGGACGAAGTCGTACCGGATCGGGTCGAGCGGGTCGATGCGTCGGAGCGCCTCGGTGACCTCCTCGACCGCCGCCCACGACCGGCTCTTGCGCGCCGTCAGCCCGATGTGATAGGCGATCCAGTGGACATGCAGGTCGAGCGGTACGCGGAGCTCCCCCGCCGGGACCCGGTGCCAGAGACCCAGGTCCGGATACCGGTCCCGGACCATCCACCGGACGAACAGGGTCAGCCGCTTGCACGGGCTGCGCGGCATCTCGAGCGGGCTCGGGAACAGCGCGGTGTACCCCCGCGGTGCCGGGCCGAGCCGCCGCCGCAGCGTCGTCCCCCGCAGCGTCTGGGCCAGCGCGTCGATCCCGCCGGCGAACCCGTGGGCGACGTACCCGTCGAGGAAGGTCTCCTCGAGCGAGGAGTGCGCGGCGTAGTAGGCGCCGAGGACCCGGGCGAGGTAGTCGACCTGGTCCCCCCGGATCCACCGGTGCCGGAAGGAGCGGAGCCGGCGCCTCCGCTCCGCCGGAGCCATCCGCGAGACGAACCCCCCGAAATCCCCGTCCGCGATCTCGCCGAGATGTCCGACCGCCCCGCGGATCGCGGTCGTGTTGCCGATCGCGAGGAGGGCCGCGAAGACCGCCGCCGCCTCGGCGGAGCGGGGGTCGCGCGCGAGCGGTCGGACCGCGGAGATCGGGTCCTCCGCGAGCGACCGGTCGAACGGGAACGCCCGGTAGAGCGCCTCGAGGTGCTCGGGGAGCTGGGGGGTCGGGCGATGGGCGGCCACCGGCGCGTGCGACGGGGGCCGCGGATTTACCGTTGGTGTGCGGGCCTCCGAGGCCGATAACTAGGCCGGTGCCGTCCGGAGCTCATGCCGCCGGAGGCGGTCGAGCTCCGCCCCACCATCGACCGGGCGTGGCTCGAATCCGCGGCCACGGCCGACCCGATCACCCACGCCTACGCGCTCTGGGACCTCGACCGCCTCCCGGACCAGGTCCGGTTCTTCTCCGTCCTGCGGGGCGGGGCGATGCAGGGATACCTGCTGATCTGGCAAGCCCCCCGACGCCCGCCCGTGGTCCACTGGCTGGCGCCCTCCCTCCCCGAGGTCCTCGCCGCGCTCCCGCCCCGTCCGCTCATCCTGGTCGGACCGGAGGAGGTCCGCCCCCTCGTCCATCACGCCCGTGGGCCGTGCGTCGACTACACCGTGCTGGTCGCCGCCGCGCCGCTCGGGACGCACCCGCCCCCGACCCCCCGCGACGCCCAGGTCGGCCGGCTGACCCGCGACCACGTCGGCCACCTCGAGGCCCTGGTGCGGGAGTCCGACGACCCGATGGCCCAGGCGTATGCGGGGGTCGACCCGGGCTCGGAGGTCATCTTCGGAGGGTTCGAGGGGAACCGGCTCGTGGGGGTCGCCCTCGCCTCGGTACGCCGCCCGTCCGTCTGGTTCGTGAGCGGCGTCTTCGTCCGCCCCGAGCACCGGAACGGCGGGTGGGGGCGGGCCGTCACCCGGGCGGTGATGATGGAGGCCGAACGGGCGGGGGCCCCGTGCGCGTTGTTCGTGCGCGAGGACCGGACGGAGGCGCGGGCGGTGTACGACCGGCTCGGCTTCCACCCGGTCGCCCGCCGGGCATGGATGGATTGCGGGGTGGGCCGCCGACCGTAACCGGACCCGACTGGCTAATCCTGCCTCGCTCGCTACCCTCCCCGATGCCCTCGAACGCCGAGGCGGCGGAGACGTTCCGGACGGTCGCGGACCTGCTCGATGTCCTCGGGGAGCGGTTCAAGCCCGAGGCGTACCGCCGGGTGGCCCGGTCGATCGACGCGCTGACCGAGGACCTCGGGGCGATCTCCGCGCGGGACGAGCTACGGTCGGTGCCCGGCGTCGGCGAAGCGATCGAGGAGAAGATCCGCGAGTACCTCACCACCGGTCGCATCGACTACCTCGAACGACTGCGGCGGGAGGTCCCCCCCGGGGTGGCGGAGCTCCTCCGGGTCCCCGGACTCGGCCCGAAGACCGCCCGACGGTTCTGGACCGAGCTGGGGGTCGAGGGCCCGGCCGAGCTCCTGACGGCGATCGACGCGGGGCGGCTCCTCGGCGTCAAAGGGTTCGGCCCGAAGAAGATCGCCCAGGTCCGGGCGGCGGTCGAGGCCGCCCGCGGGAGCGGCCCGAGCGCCCGGCTGCCGATCGAGGCCGCCTACCCGGTCGCGCAGAGGATCGTGCGAAGCCTGCGGGAGCGGGCCGGCGCCGAGCGGGTCGAGGTCGCCGGCAGCTTCCGGCGGGGACGGGAGACCGTCGGCGACCTGGATATCCTGGTGACGTCCCATGACCCGGCCCGGGCGTTCGACGTCTTCTCCGCCCTCCCCGAGGTCCGCGAGGTCCGGCTGCGGGGGAGCACCAAGGAGACGGTGGTGCTCACGAACGGGCTGCAGGTCGACGTGCGGGTCGTCGAGCCGGCCTCGTTCGGGGCCGCGCTGCAGTACTTCACCGGTTCGAAGGACCACAACGTCGCGGTCCGGACCCTCGCCAAGGACGCGGGATTGCGCGTCAACGAGTACGGGGTGACCCGGGGCGAGGAGCGGGTCGCGGGCGCGACCGAGGAGGAGGTCTACCGCGCGCTCGGCCTCGCGTGGATCCCGCCCGAGCTCCGGGAGGGGCGGGGCGAGGTCGAGGCCGCCCGCCAGGGTCCCCTGCCGCCCCTCGTGGAGGAGCGGGACCTGCGGGGCGACCTGCACGTCCACCTCCCGCCGGAGGCCGGCGCGGCGGCGGTCGACCGGGTGCTCGAGGAGGCGCGTCACCGGGGGTACGCCTACGTCGGGCTGGTGAGCGAGGGCGTCTCGGCGGAGGGGCGGCCGTTCCGTCTCCCCGACGCGCTGCTCGAGCGGGCCGGGAAGGCCGCGAGCGCCCGGTTCCGGGTCTTCCGCGTCGCCGAGACCGATGGGCCTCCCGGGGAGGGAGAGTCGGCGCCCTCCGGGGTCGACCTCATCGTCCGCCGGCCGACGGCGCGGCGTCCCGCGGCGCCGGTCGACGCGGCGGACCCCCGGCCCCCGGCGCTCGTCGCCCACGTGGGGGGCGGGACCCCGAACGCGGTCGCCTCCGTCCGGGCCTGGATCGCCTACGCGGCGGCCACGGGGGCCGCCGTCGAGGTGGGGCCC
>JASHTC010000183.1 GCA_030040755.1 Thermoplasmata archaeon
CTCGCCGCCCGCCCCCCCTGAGAGGGGGTCAGGCGGTGGCCGCGCCGACCGAGCCCAACCGCCCCTTGACAGCAGTCCACCGGTCGGTCGGGACCGTCGCCTGGGCGATCCGAACGGCGTCGTCGAAACGGTTCGGCGGCGGGTCGGTCCGCATCCCCTTGAGGAGGATCTCGAGCTCCTCTGGGTTCAGCGCGGGCAGGGTCCACCGCATCCACTCCTCGAACCGGGCGAGGGGGAGGTTATTGTAGAACTGGGCGCGGAGGGCGCGCAGCTGCGCGTCGGTGAATCGCTCCCACATCACCGGGACGAGCGTCGCCTCCTCGTTGTTGAGGTGGGCGAGGTAGGCGGAGAACAGGTCGTTCGCCTCGAGGCAGAGCCGGTCCCCGACCTCGATCCGGCGGGCCGGGTCGGTGAGGCTCGCGAGCTCGTCGCAGGTCCTCCCGAGCTCCAGGATCGCCTCGCCGATCTTCCGGTGCTCGCCCATCATCAGGTTGACGAGCTCCTTGTCGAACGGAGCGATCGCGGAGAAGAAGTCCTTCTCCTCGTGCCGGGAATGGACGTACATGAGGCAGACGATGCAGTTGCTCCGAGAGTCGATCAGGTCGTTCTTGAGCTGGCGGGCGACCCCGTTCGCCTCCTCCACGTTGGTGAAGTCCGTGACCCCCAGCCGGAGGCCCAGCTCGTAGATCATCGCTCGGATCCCCTTGTGGATGGGCTTGAACAGATTCTCTCGGGTCGTCACGAGGTCGGTCGCCGGGCTCACATTAGGAGGCTCGGGGGTATTAAACTCGCGAGCCGGATGTATCGACCGGCGTAGGCGGGGCGTGTCGGCCCGGCGGTACGGGTCCGAGCCTCCGGCAACCCATTATCCCTGAACGTGCCTCCCGCTCCGATGCGCCCGGTGGCGCGGAGGGGGGAGGAGTCGTGAGCGGGCGGTCGAAGTTTCGCATCGGGCTCGTCCAGATGTCCGCCTCGCCGGACCCCGACGAGAATCTCGAGCGGGCGGTCCAGCAGGTTCGCCGGGCGAAGCAGCGGGGGGCGGACCTCGTGGCGCTCCCGGAGCTGTTCCGGGCCCAGTATTTCTGTCAACGCGAGGACCATGCGATGTTCGACCTGGCCGAGCCGGTCCCCGGACCGACCGTGGAGCGCCTCTCCGCGCTCGCGCGCGAGCTCCAGGTCGGAATCCTGGCGCCGGTCTTCGAGCGGAGAGCGGCCGGGGTCTATCACAACACGGTCGCGGCGATCGAACGGGACGGCAGTCTCGTCGGCATCTACCGGAAAATGCATATCCCCGACGACCCGCTCTACTTCGAGAAGTTCTACTTCACCCCGGGCGACCTCGGCTTCCGGTCGTTCCGGCTCGCCGCCGGGCGGGTCGGCGTCCTGATCTGCTGGGACCAGTGGTACCCCGAAGCCGCCCGGCTTACCGCCCTCACCGGCGCCGAGCTCCTGGTCTACCCGACCTCCATCGGATGGCACCCCGGCGAGAAGGAGGAGTTCGGCGAGGCGCAGCACGACGCCTGGAGGACAATCCAGCGGGCGCATGCCATCGCCAACGGAGTCTACGTAGCGGTCCCGAACCGGGTGGGCCTCGAGCACGGGGACGTGCGAGGGGACCGGGTGGAAGGGCCGGGCATCGAATTCTGGGGAGGTTCGTTCGTGGCGGACCCGTTCGGGCGGGTTCTCGCCGAGGCGTCGACGGAGCGGGAGGAGGTCCTCGTGGCGGAGGTCGACCCGAATGCCGTGGAGAAGACTCGCCAGCATTGGCCGTTCCTGCGGGACCGTCGCCTGGATGCCTACGGGCCGATCACTCGACGGTTTCTCGACGAGACGGGCGGCCCCGGATGAGCGGGCCTCGCGAGGGCGAGACCGCCGCCGACGCGGTGGCCCGGATGCCGGCGGAGTGGGAGCGACATGACGCCACGTGGATCGCGTGGCCGCACGAGAGGAGCGATTGGCCCGGCAAGTTCTCCACCATCCCCTGGACCTACGCCGAGATCGTACGGCAGCTCGGACGAGCGGAGCGCGTGGAGATCCTCGTCCAGGACTCGGCCGCGCTCGAGCGGGCCCGTCGGGTCCTGGACCGGAGCTCCGTCGACCTCGAGCCCGTGCGCTTCCATGTCTGCCGCACCGACCGGAGCTGGACCCGGGACTCGGGACCGAGCTTCGTCCGCCTGGCCGCGGCGGGAGGCGGGTCCTCCTCCCTCGGGCTCGTCCACTGGAAGTTCACCGGGTGGGCCAAGTACGAGAACTGGCAGAACGACCGGCGCGTGCCGGAGTGGGTGGCCCGTCATCTTCGCCTCCCGATCCGACGGGCCGAGAGCGGTTCGCGCTGGGTCGTGCTCGAGGGGGGGGCGTTCGACGTGAGCGGCGACGGGCTCCTGCTCGCGACCGAGGAGTGCCTCCTGAGCGAGACTCGGGCTCGGAATCCGGGGCTCGGGCGGGAGGCGCTCGAAGCGGTCCTGCGCGCCTACCTCGGGGTGACCGAGGTCGTATGGTTGCGACGGGGTCTCGTCGGGGACGATACCCACGGGCACGTCGATGACGTCAGCCGCTTCGTCGGACCCCGAACGGTCCTCACGGTCGTCTCCGACGAGCCGGACGCACCGGACTTCCCGGCGCTTCGGGAAAATCGGGAGCTCCTGGAAGCCTACCGCCCTCGCTCGGGGGGTCGCCTCGAGGTGCGGGAGCTCCCCGCCCCGCGACCGGTCGTCTTCGCCGGCCAGCAGCTACCGGCCAGCTACGCCAACTTCTACGTCGCGAACCGCACCGTCCTCGTCCCCACGTTCGACGACCGGCGCGACACCGACGCGATCGACGTCCTCCGTCACGCGTTCCCGGGCCGGGAGGTCGTGGGAGTCCGGGCCCGGGACCTCGTCTGGGGACTCGGGACCATCCACTGCCTGACCCAGCAACAGCCGGCAGCGTAGCTGGGCCGCGCGCCCGACGGCGCACCGAGCCCGACACCCTCAATTCGGAGAACGCCCCTGGCCCGGCGGCAAGCAGATGGCGAGGGCGGGCGCTCCCCACTACACCATCGAGGGGCTGGGCGAGGGCATTCACGCCGCGATCGCTCGCCGGGAGGGCCAGAGCATCTGCAACTCCGGCTTGGTCGACCTCGGGGAGGCGGGCCTCGTCTTCGACACCGGACTGACCCCGGAGTCGGCTCGCTACCTCCGATTCGCGGCCGAGCGTGAGCTGGGCCGTCCGCCTTCGCTCGTGGCCAACAGCCACTGGCATTTCGACCACTCCCTCGGGAACCAGATGTTTTCCGGCGTGCCCATCTGGGGAACCCGGGGTACTCGCGAGGTCCTGCTGGAGAAGCGGGAGGAGCTATCGGCCGAGCTTACCCGGGAGGCGCTCTCGAAGGTGGTCCGGCAACTCGAGGGTCGTCGGGGGGAGCTCCGCTCGGAGGGGGCGCGGGAGGACCTCGAGTTCATCCTCCACATCCACCGGTCCCTCCTCTCCGCGGCCGGTCGGCTACGGCTCACTCCGCCCGACCACACCTTCGTGGACCGGCTGCCGCTCCCGGGGAACCGGGGGGCCCAGCTCCTCAGCTTCGGAAGCGGCCATACCGCGGCCGACGCGCTCCTGTTCCTCCCGCACGAGAGGGTCCTGTTCGCCGGGGACCTGGTCGTCCTGGGAGTGCAACCGAGCATGGAGTCCGGGGACCCCGACCACTGGCTGGTGGTCCTGGACGAGATCGAGCGCCTCGCTCCCGAGCGGGTCGTTCCCGGCCACGGTCCCGTGACCACGCTCGACGGTCTGGCGGAGGTCCGGGGGTACCTTGCGGGGGTCCTCCGGGCCGCCGTGGGTCGGCGGGGGGCTCCCCTGCCCGCGGCGTTGCGTCGTTGGGAGGGGTCGGTCAGCCTCGAGGAGAACCTGCGGTTCGCCCGGGGCTGGGTGGCGGGGCGCGCCTCCCGTCCCTAGGAGGACCCC
Source organism: Thermoplasmata archaeon (assembly GCA_030040755.1). GTDB lineage: Archaea > Thermoplasmatota > Thermoplasmata > Lutacidiplasmatales > UBA184 > Lutacidiplasma. The sequence goes on from JASHTC010000183.1 coordinate 3,940, forward strand.
TACGGTCCACCCCCACGTCCGGGGACCGGTAGGAACGGGTCGGGCCGCGGGGGGTACTTACTTCGACCGGGAGAATTTCTTGAGGGCCGCGGTGTCCTGGACGAACACGCGCTCGAAGTTCTCCCGAACCATGGGCTCGATCTGAGATTCCGGCAGCACCGGGGACTGGAATTCGCCCACGATGGTGACGCCCGTCTTCGCGCCCTTGGGGGTGTAGTAGTTGAAGAACTTGGAGCCCGCGAGCGGCCCCTCGACCATCTCGATCATCGACCCGAGAGGAGGAAACGCCGTTACCCGATTGACCACCCGCACGGACTTCCCCGCCACGTCCTGCTCCCAGGAGACCTGGGCGGCGTTCTCGCTCAGCGGCGTTGCCTGCATGTTCCGGTGCTCGGGATGGGACGTGCCATGGTCCGACGGAGACCGGAGGAATCTCCAGATGGTCTCTACGGTGGCGTCGAATTGGCTCCCTTCGTCCACGATGTGCACCATGTTCCCCGCAGTTCCGGCGGTCGCAAATAGGTTTCCTGCACCGTTCGGCTCTCGGTCCGAACGACCTCGTGCCTCTCCGTAAACTCCGTAGGCGGGCGCCCGGTGGACCCGAGCGGTTCGCCGCCCCGCCCCGGGGCGCGCCGGGGTTCAGCCGGCATTAGGGCGGGGGAGGGGGGATCCGTCGTGCCTCGACGGTGATGAGCCGGTCGGCCGGAGGCTTCCACCGTACGGCCAGCACTCCACCGAACAGTGCCAGCAGAAACCCGATGAGGAACCCGCCGAAGGCCAGCGGGATGCTGACGAGGGCGAGGACGATCGCGATGACCCCCCAGGCCGTGTGACCGTTCGGGACGGTCACCATCAGGGCTCCCACCAACAGGGTGAGGAGTCCCACGAGCGGCCCCAGGTACCAGACGCCGCTCAGCGGGCCAAAGAGGGAGACCACCGCGGCGATCAGCGCGAAGAAAAACCCTCCGACGATGATGAACATCCCGCCGATGAGGGTGAGGACGGCGGCGGCCACTGGTCGCACCATGCTTGGGGAGAGCCATCCGGCGAGAAAAAGAGTGGTCTCCCCCGGGGGCCCG
>JASHTC010000184.1 GCA_030040755.1 Thermoplasmata archaeon
GGCTCCGGGCGGGCCTGGACGAGGGCGGCAGCCTGGCCCAGGTCGAGGTCTGCACCGTCGACGTGGGCAAGGGGATGACCCGGCTCGGCCCGGACGAGGTCCAACGGCTCGCGGCCCGGCTGCCTCCGGCTTCTTCGCCCTCGCGCCCCAGCCGACCGTAGGCCCGGAGGGGTCGCGCCCCGATGGTCAAGGTCGAGGACGCCGTCATCGCCCGGTGGGAGAGCCGGGGGAACCGGTTCGAGGTCCTCGTCGACCCGAAGGCCGTCCAGGACCTGAAGGACGGCAAGGACGTCGACCTCTCGGACAAGCTCGCGCTCGACCAGGTCTTCAAGGACGCGAAGAAGGGGGACAAGATCTCCGAGGAGTTCCTCGAGAAGACGTTCCACACCCGCGACCTGGCCGCGATCGCCAAGCAGATCGTACAGAAGGGCGAGGTCCAGGTCACGACCGAGCAGCGCCACCAGCTTCAGGCCGAGAAGCTCAAGCAGATCGTCCAGACGATCGCGCGCAACGCGATGAACCCGCAGACCGGCGCGCCCCATCCGCCCGCGCGCATCGAGGCGGCGATGGCCGAGGCGAAGGTCCACATCGACCCGTTCCGACCGGTCGACGCGCAGGTCCAGGAGGTCCTCGCCAAGCTCCGACCGCTGCTTCCGATTCGCCTGGACGTCGTGCGGGTCCGGATCCGGCTGCCCGCCCAGCACTACCCGCGGGTCATCGGAGAGCTCAAGGGGATGGGCCGGCTCCTCGAGGAGCAGTGGATGGGCGACGGCTCCTGGAGCGGCGTGATCGAGATCCCGGCCGGCGTGCAGACGGAGCTCTACGAGAAGCTCAACGCCCGCACGCGCGGCGCCGCCGAGACCGCTTTGGTTAAATAGGCCCCCCCGGTCGCGCGGGCCGGTGCAGCACACACAATGTCCCAAGGTCATCGACCGGGCCACCGTCGGCGTGGCCGCGGGGATTCGTCCTCGCATCCCTCCGGGGATCGCATACTAGTTCTCCCCGGGGAGGAGCTCCCGAGCCAGGGGTTGAAACCCGGCGCGGGCACCTACCGCGTCGGCGGGAAGCTCTACGCCAGCGTCCTCGGTCTCCTGTCCCCCCGGCCGCCATTCCTCTCCGTGGTCCCCCTCTCCGGACGGTACATCCCGAAGGCCGGCGACACGGTCATCGGGACCGTCACGGACTGCCAGACGACCTTCTGGCTGCTGGACATCGGGGCGCCGCGATGGGCGCCCCTCCATGTCACGGGCACCCCCTGGAAGGTCGAGGTCGGGGAGACGGACCACTACCTGCATGTGGGCGACGCGGTCGTCGTCCGGGTCGAGAGCCTCGAGGCCACGGGCCGGATCGGCGTGACGATGCTCGGCGAGGGCCTGGGCAAGCTCGAGGACGGGACGATCGTCATCGTCTCCCCGGCCCGGATCCCCCGGGTCGTGGGCCGCAACGGGTCCATGATCCAGACGATCACCTCGCACACGGGCGCCCAGATGGCGGTCGGCCAGAACGGGCGGATCTGGATCGGCGGAAGTCCCGAGGCGATCCAGCGGGCCCGCGAGGCGCTCGAGATGATCGAGGAGCACGGCCAACGCGCGGGGCTGAGCGACCGCGTCGAGAGCTACCTCGTGTCGACCGACCGCACCGGCGAACGGGGCCCCGAACGACCCCCGACCGAGACCGCCCATCGGGACGCGGTCCCCCACGAGCTGCCGCCGGAGCCCGCCGGCGACCTCGAACCGGACGAGCCCGAAACCAATTCGGACGACTACTGACACTCGAAGGAGAAAACATGGGAAGCGTGGGAGCAAAGGACGTCCCGGTCCTGCTGAGCCCCGAAGGGCTGCGGATCGACGGACGACGATTGGACGAGCTTCGACCGATCCGGATCCAGGCCGGCCCGCTGCATCAGGCCGACGGTTCGGCGTTCGTCGAGTGGGGCGCGAACAAGGTGATGGCGGCGGTCTATGGGCCCCGGGAGGTCCACCCCCGTCACCTCCAGCAGAACCACAAGGCCGTCATCCAGTGCAAGTACAACATGGCGGCGTTCTCCGTCGACGAGCGGAAGCGCCCGGGCCTGGACCGCCGCTCGCAGGAGATCTCGAAAGTGATCGCGGAGGCGTTCGAGTCGGTGGTCTTCGCCGAGGAGTTCCCCCGGACGAGCATCGACGTCTACATCGAGGTGCTCCAGGCGAACGCCGGGACCCGGTGCGCGGGCCTGGTGGCTGCCTCGGTGGCCCTCGCGGATGCGGGCATCCCGATGGTCGACCTCCTGCCCGCGGTGGCCGTCGGCAAGGTCGCCGGCCAGATCGCCCTCGACCTCAAGAAGGAAGAGGACAACTTCGGCGAGGCGGACCTGCCGATGGCCCTCGTGCCCCAGTCCGGTCGGCTCGTCCTCCTCCAGATGGAGGGGCACATGACGCCGGAGGAGCTCTCCCGGTCCCTCGACCTTGGGGTGCAGGGTTGCAAGGCGATCTACGAGAAGATGAAGCAGGCGCTCCGCGACCGCTACACGACCGCCCGCCTTCCGGCGGAGGGACCATGAGCGGAGAGGTGGCGGCCGAGATCCGCACGACCCACATCCTGGACCTCGCCGCCGCGGGCAAGCGCCTCGACGGACGCGGCCCGGACGACTACCGCCCGGTGAGCGTCGAGCCCGGGTTCGTTGCCACGGCGGACGGCTCGGCGCTGGTCCGGATCGGCGAGACGGTCGTCGTCTCGGGGGTCAAGCTCGAACCGGGCAAGCCATTCCCGGACACGCCCAACGCGGGGGTGCTCACGACGAACGCCGAGCTCGTCCCGCTCTCCTCGCCGACCTTCGAGCCGGGCCCCCCACAGCCCGGAGCCATCGAGGTGTCGCGCGTCGTGGACCGGGCGATCCGGGCCGCCGAGTCGATCGACCTGACCCGGCTCTGCGTGACCCCGGGCGAGAAGACGTGGGTCTGCTACGTCGACATCCATGTCCTCGACCACTCGGGCAACCTGATCGACGCCGCGATGCTGGCGGGGATCTCCGCGCTCGCGCACTCCACGGTGCCCGCCAAGCGGTTCGAGCTCGGGGAGGCCGACTACCCGCTCGAGGTCCAGCACTTCCCGGTGGAATGCACGTTCGTCCGGCTCGGGGACTCCATCGTGGTCGACCCCTCCTTTGACGAGGAGCAAGCCGCCCAGGGCCGCCTCACGGTCGCGACGGACGAGCTCGGCCGGGTCGTGGCGATGCAGAAGGGCCTGGTCGGGGCGTTCTCGCCGGACGATGTCCGAGAGACCGTCCAGCGGGCCCTGGCCCACGGCGACCGTCTGCGAAAGCGGGCCCAGGGAGGCAGCGCATGAGCAAGCGCACGCGGAAGGTCGGCGCGACCGGCTGGATGGGCCCGCGCTATGGGATCCGGATCCGGCGGCGCGTGCTCGACATCGACCGGGCGAAGATCGCACCGGCGGCGTGCCCCCGGTGCTCGACGATGACGCTCGCGCGGGTCGCGAGCGGGATCTATGAGTGCCGCCGATGCGGGACCCGCTACGCCTCGAACGCCTACGTTTTCGAGGCCCCGCCGTCGATTACGCGCACCGAGAAGGAACCCGTGACGGGCAACGCTTAAGCGGCCCATCCCGGTGGATTCTCCATGTTCCGGTGCATCCGTTGTCAGGAGGCCCTGCCCTCCGACGCGAACCTCTTCGGGGTGCGTTGCGACAACTGCGGCGGGAAGATCTTCACGAAGGAGCACCCCAACGTGAAGAAGGTCCTGAAAGCGCGCTAGCGCCGGGCCGCCCCCTCGATCGGGTATCCGGCCCGCCGGCAGGCCGCGGCGACCAGCCGGCGCTTCTCTCCGTGGAGCACGGGAAGGTTCGCCCGCGCCGTGAGGCTGTAGAGGCGAAGCGCGGCTTCGCAGCTGGCCTCCCAGCGGGACCCGTCCGTCCCGAGCGCCGTCCGCTGGGCGGCCCGGAACGATGCGCCCGCCCATCTCCCGGCCCGTTCCCAGAACCCGTTCTCCGTGTCCCACAGCCGTTCGAGCGGGAGCACCCGAAGGAACGCCATCTGGTTCGCGAGGAGGTTCCGCTGGACCGACGCGGTCTCCCGCTCACCGGTCTCGAGCGCGCGCAGCAGCTTCGCCACCTCCTCGGCCCAGGCGGCCAGTTGGTCGGCGAGATAGCGGTCCCGTGCCCGGCGGACGGCACTCCAGCGGAACCGGCGAGCCTCGGCCTGGAGCCGCGTGGCCACCCCGTGCGGGTCGCGGACGACGCGCGCCGTCCGCCACCCCGGCACCGCACCGTCCAGGCGGCCCGGAGCTCGCATCTCGGCTCGTTCGTCCCCCGCGGTGCTGAACCTCACCCACACGAGACGGCCGTCCCGCTCCATCACCCGGGGGGACCGGCGCTTACCGACCACCCACAGGTCGATGTCGGACCCGGCGTGGGCGTCGCCCCGTGCCCAGCTTCCCGCGAGGAGCACCGCCGAGCGGCCGCGGGGGTCGAGCTGGGGAGCCAGGCGGGAGGCGACCCGGAGGACGTCCCGGTACTCGGCCGGCGTCGCCGGAGGGTTGCGGAGGGGGCGAGGAGGACGCCCGGACATGGTCCCCCCCGAGGGAGCTCGCGCGGAAAAGCGATTCCCGGCCGCCACCGACAAACCGTTTCTGGGGGTGCCCTCTCCGGCCCGCGTGCAGGGCCCGACCGTCCGGTTTCTCGGCGGGGTGCGCGAGATCGGTGGGAACAAGATCCTCATCGAGGACGGACCGGACCGGGTCCTCTTCGACTTCGGCCCCTCCTTCTCCCCCCGCCGGGAGGAGTTCTACGTCGATTACCTCCAGCCGCGCTCGAGTTGCCCCGCCAAGGACCTCCTCGAATTCGACCTCCTCCCTCGGGTCTCGGGCCTCTACTCGAAGGAGGCGCTCGGCGACGCCGACCTGGCCTACGCGCCGCCGGAGGTCCAGGCGGTATTCGTGAGCCATGCCCACGCCGACCACGCGGGCTACCTGCGCCTGCTCGACCCCGAGATCCCAGTGCACGTGGGCGCCGGCACCCGTACGCTGCTCGACGCGATCGCGACCTCGACCTCCATGAAGTATGGAGACCACCCGTGGAAGGTCTTCCAAGACGGCAAGCCGATCCGGGTCGGTCGGATCGAGGTCGTGCCGTTCCCGGTCGACCACTCGATCCCGTTCGCCTACGGGTTCCTCGTTCGGACGAGCGAGGGGACGCTGGCCTACACCGGGGACTTCCGGCACCACGGCCCCCGCGCCGCCGACACCCACCGATTCTTCGAGGCGGTGGCGAAGGAAGGGGTCGACTCCCTGCTCATCGAAGGGACCCGGGCCGGACCCGACCCGCGCCGGAACCTCACCGAAGAAGGGGTCCGCTCGAGCGTCGACCGGGTCCTGGACGGGCACCGGGAGCTCGCCCTCGCCTGCACCTATCCCCGCGACGTCGACCGGCTGACGACCTTGCATTCGGCGGCCGTCGCCGCGGGCCGGGAGCTGGTCGTCTCCGTCCGTACGGCCTACCTCCTCACCCAGGTGGCCCCTCGATTCCCGACCGGCGTCGTTCCGGTCCCGGGCCGGGCGGCCGGCCTGCAGGTGTATGCCCGACGGAAACAGAGGTCGTACCTTTGGGAGCGGCCCTTCCTCGAGACCGCCCTGCCGGCAGAAGAGGTCCGCGCCCGGGGGAGCCACTACCTGCTGGCGCTGGATTTCGCCCACTTCCCGGAGCTGATCGACCTCCGCCCGGAGGCCGGGAGCCCGTTCCTCCACTCGATGAGCGAGCCGTTCAGCGAGGACGACGTCTCGGACCAGGTCATGCACAACTGGCTCGACCACTTCGGACTCGTCTTCCACCAGATGCACGCGAGCGGTCACGCTTCAGGTCCCGAGCTCCTCGAGCTGATCCGCGCCACCCGGGCTCGGGCGGTGTACCCGATCCACACCGAGCACCCCGAGGCGTTCGCGCCGGCGGGACCGAGCGTCCACTCCCCCGAGCTGGGGCGTGCCTACCCCATCGCCCGCCCTCGGTGAGCCTCCGGTCGCGCCGGCCCCTCGGACCGCGAGGTGCTATCTTCCGGGGCTCTTCTCGCCTCCCGTGGTGCCGGACCGGCTTCCGACCGGAATCGACTCGGTCGACCGACTCCTCGGAGGAGGCCTCGAGACCGACTCGGTCACCGAGCTGTACGGGGAGGGGGGGAGCGGCAAGACCCTGTTCTGCCTCCAGGTCGCCTACCGGGTCGCGCGCGACAACCGCTGGGTCTTCTACGTCGACACCGAAGGAGTCAGCGTCGACCGGTTGCGGGCGATCGCCGGGGAGAGCCTCGAACGGCTGCTGAAGCGGTTCCTGCTCTCCACGCCGAAAAACCTCGAGGAACAGTCGGCCGCCGTGCGCACCGCGTGCGCCCTGGCCCGGGAGGGGAAGCGTCCCGTCGGCCTGCTCGTCGTGGACTCGGCCACGGCGTTCTACCGGCTCTCCCTCTCGGGGCCCGAGGAGGACGATGCGCGCCAGGCGCTCTCGCTCGAGGTCGCCGAGCTGGTGCGCACCGCGCTGGAGGCGCACGTCGCGGTCGTGTTCACTAACCAGGTCTGGCGGAGCATGCGCGACAATCGGCTCGAGCCCCTCGGGGGCTCGTTCCTCAACCACGCCGCCAAGACGATCCTCGACTTCGAGCGCCTGCCGGGGGCGGAGCGGAGGGTCGTGCTGGTCAAGCACCGGGACCGACCCGAGGGGTCGGCGAAGTTCCGGATCACGGCGACCGGTCTCGTCGGAGCCGGCGGTGGTTGAAAGGCCATAAGGTCGGACGCCCTGGCGCTGTCCATGTCCGACCCGCTCGAGGTCGCCGATGTCTCCACGCCCATCGGGACGTTTCGGGTCGCCTACCAGGGACGAGCGGTCCGGGTGGTGGACCTCCTGGAGAATGGGGTCTCCCAGACGGGGGTCCCTCCCGGGGCCCTTCGCCGGAAGCCCCCCTTCCCCGCGGGGAGCCCGCCCCGCCAGCTCTCCGAGTACTTCCGAGGGAAGCGGGCCCAGTTCGACCTCCACGTCGAGCCGGACACCGCCTCTGCCTTCGACCGAAAGGTCTGGTCGTACCTCGTCCAGGTGCCCCCCGGTCGCACCGTGACCTACGGAGAGCTCGCCCGGCGCGCGGGGTTCTCGGGCTCCGCGCGGGCCGTCGGGGGGGCGATGGCCCGGAATCCGATCCCGATCATCATCCCGTGCCATCGCTGCATCGGCGCGAACGGCTCGATCACCGGATTCGGACTCGGCCTCTGGAGGAAGCGGTGGCTTCTCGACCACGAGGGGGCCTGGCCGATCCGCTCCCGTTCGGCCGAGGGGCCGCGCGGCCGCTCCCAGAGGACCCTGGATGCGTCGTGGGGTGGCCCTTCGGAGCCCCGTTCCGCCAGAAGTACGACGCCGATCCCCGCCGGCTGACCCGGCCTTCCTACGTGCCATGTAGTAGATTAACCGGAGATCTCCCGGACCGGCTACCTACGGGGCGCGTAGTAGGTTACACGGTCGGGGGGCCCGCGGGGACGTCGGAGCTGGGTCGGGCAAGGGCTTTCTCGGCCTCGACCTCCTCCCGCTCCCGCCGGAAACCGATCTTCTCATTGATGGCCCACATCGGCCCGTTCCGCGAGTCGTTCGAGGTCCGGATGTACCGGTACCCTCGCTGGCGGGCGAACTCCACCGTCCGACGCTTGAGCGCCGTGGCGATCCCACGGCCCCTCCACTCGGCGCGGGTCCCGGTGAAGAGCTGGTGCAGGCACTCCGGTTCGGCGTCCAGCGACTCGAGGTTGCACATCCCCACGTACCGGTGGCCTTCTTTGGCGAGGAAGAACCCCTCGGGGAGCTTCGTGATGCTGGCGCGGTTCCACTCTACGAACAGGTCGTACGACGTCGGGGTGAACGGCCCGCCGCGGGGTTCGTCCGCCGAGGCCGCGTTGAACAGCTCCCACACCTGGCGGAGCACGTCGGGGCGCTCGGGACCCTCTGCCGCGAGGGAGGTCAGGCGGATCCCCATCCGCTCGAGCTCCGGCGTTCGGTCGGGGAGGGAGGCGGCCCCGCCCACCTCGAGCCGGGACCGCCAGCGGCGTCGGCTCTCCACGAACCCCTGCCGGGCCAGGAACCGGAGGCCCCGCTCCTGGTCGAGCCGGGCACTCGCCGTCAGAGAGACCGCGTGACGGTTCCGCGCTTCCCGCTCGACCGAGGCGGCGAGCGCGAGGCCCACCCCCCGGCGCTGGTGGTCCGGGTCGACCAGCACTCCGACCCAGAACTTCCGGGGGTCGAAGCTCTCGGGGTCGCTGTTCAGGTAGCCGAAGCCGACCGGCTCCCGGGAACGCCGTTCCTCCGCCACGACCTTGACGTGGACCAACGGGGGGATCGAGAATACCCGCTCGTCGTGCTCCAGCTCGGCGGGGGAGTACACCTCTCCCGGCCAGGCGTGCCTCCAGACCCGGGCCTCGGCCTCGAAGTCGCGCCGTTCGGGGGCCCGGAGCCGATACCGCCCGTCGTCCAACGCG
>JASHTC010000185.1 GCA_030040755.1 Thermoplasmata archaeon
ACCTCCTCACCGATTTCGGCCCACGATTCGGGGTGAACGTCCGGGAGGTCTCTCCCACGGAGGCACTGACTCCGGAGTCCGTGGTCCCGCAGGGGACCCGCCTCGTCTGGCTCGAGAGCCCGACGAACCCGACCCTCACCCTGGTCGACCTCCGTCGGTGGGCCGAGGTCGCTCACGATGCCGGGGCGACCGTGGTCGTCGACAATACGTTCGCGACCCCGCTGAACCAGAACCCGCTCGCCCTGGGGGCGGACCTCGTCGTGCACAGTGCGACCAAGTATCTCGGCGGGCACTCCGACATCCTGGCCGGGGCGGTCGTCGGCTCCTCGGCCCTGCTGCGACGCATCGACCCGACGTACGACCTCGGGTCCACCCTCGACCCGTTCGCCGCTTTCCTCCTCGGTCGCAGCCTCAAGACCCTGAGCGTGCGGATGGCTCGGCACAACGAGACGGGCGCCCGGGTCGCCGCCGCCCTTGCCAGGCACCCCGACGTGCTCCGGGTGCACTACCCCGGTACCCACGGACCGGCCGAGGAAGCTCTCGCCACGCGCCAGATGCGAGGCCGCGGCGGGATGGTGGCGGTCTCCCTGCGGGGCGGCGCGGCGGCCCTCCCGAGGTTCCTGCGGAGCCTGCGGATCGTCCAGGTCGCGGCCAGCCTTGGCGGAGTCGAGAGCCTGGTCAGCGTGCCGGCGCAGACGTCCCATCGCCACCTCACCGCGGCCCAGCTCGCCGAGCGGGGGATCGACGAGGGACTCGTTCGTGTCTCGCTCGGACTCGAGGAACCCGAGGACCTCCTGCGGGACCTGAGCGAGGCGCTGAGTGCGTCGGGCGCGGGCTGACGCCACCATTATAGTCCGCCCCACCTGCTCGCCCGCCGGGCCACTGTAGCTCAGCGGCAGAGCGGCTGATTCGTAATCAGCAGGTCGGGGGTTCAAATCCCTCCAGTGGCTGGCTTTCCTTCAATTTCGGGGCAGGTTCTCAACAGCGGGAACTTTCGCCGGCTCCACGGTCCGGCGGGTCCGAAATCCTCCCCCCTCGGGCCGCACCCTCCTAGGACTTGAGCCCCCAGGCCGTGACTCAGCTGCTAACCAGCGGCCCCGACGCACGGGGGGGCCCGCGGCCGGGTGGCGACCCAAGTGCGACGTCGCGCCGGGGTCGTAGCCGTTGGGGGCGACCCCAAGTAGGGAGGGGGTTTTACGCGATGTCGTGCTGGCCGCCAAGACCCGCGGGTTCTTGCTCCAAAAGACTGACCCATCGGTCCGGTACTCGGCCCCGAAGGATCTATGCGACCGGCCGGAGGGCGACTCGCAGGTCACGGCCTCAGGTCGTCGATTGCGGAAAAGAGTCCCCCCAGCATCGGCGGTGCTACAGGACGGGGAGCCGCCGCGCTGAACCAGCGACCGAGGAGCGATGTCCGAACGGGTGGCTGCCGTTCCGGCAACGCGCCCCGGTCGATCCCCCCCGCGCAGAAGGGCTCAATTCGAGTGAGAATCCTGGATCCGGCCGGCATCGTGTCCCCAATCGATCCAACTCAGGACCGGGGCGTCGACATCGATTTGCCACAGGAGGGCGTTCAGTTCCCCCCGGTGTTGAAGTTCCTCTTCCACCAGGTGCCATAGCACCTCGCGTACCGGGATGTTACAGTCGTGCGGTGACCCCCGGCCCTTTTCCCGGAAGACCGTGCGATCAAGGTCGGCCGCGGTGAGTTCTGCCATGATCCTCTGGATCTGATTCTGGACGTACGTCTCATCGGTCCTCAGGGTCGCGACGCTCGGGGCCGCATCGGGGTCCCCTTCTTGGGGCGGGAATTCGAACTTCGCGCAGCTCTTCATCCAGAAGTACAGGGCCCCCTGGGAGTGGGCGAAAATGTCGAGCAGCGTGGGGTGCGATGCCCCGCGGTCGCGTACCAGCTCCGCGGCGGGCAGTTTCGCGAGGGTCTCGAGGTAGCCGCGGCGCGCAGCGGCCAGATAGGCGAACCAGGCCCGGATCGTTTCGAGCTCCGACGCCATCGACGGTCCCGGCGGACCCCTGCTCACTCGGGGCCCTTGATCAAGGCTCCGTAGGACGACTTACGCTTGATCTTCCCGTGCTCTAGTTCGAAGATGTTGCAGTACTGAACGTCGAACTTTCGCCCATCCTTCTTCGTGACGTGAGCCATCCCCTCCACCACCACGATGTTCCCCTCTTCGATGACCCGCTGGACCTCGTTGCGAAGTTCGTCGTCTCCGTAGTTCTGAACGAACGCGGACTTCCCTCGCGTCCGGGCTCCTCCCGGTGGAACGCCGTCCCCCCACTCCACCCATTCAAAATCGTCCGCGAGGAAGTCGGCGGCCTTCGCCGGCGGTGCCCTCGAGTGGGCCTCGACCAAAGGCTTGTTCGAGCTCATCCCACGCGGCGAGGCCGGTACGCTATTTAGCGCGGCGTCGGTCCACGCCGGGGCGTCCTGGGACGTTAGGGCTCGGCCCGCCTGAAGGTTTGACCTACCGGGGAACCGGATTCGTCGGAATGCGAAGTCGGGACTCAATTCGCGCCCCCGGGCGCTGCCGTCGCGCTGTTCCCAGGGAGTTGAACCCTGGGTTCAGGTCCCTCGAGGGCTGCCCTTGCTCCCTGGGGCCCTGCCGTGGTGCCCGTGCGTGGGCGGACTGCCCGGAGCGACGACCCGAGCACGAGCCATCCGGTGGGTACGAAGGAGCCCTCACGCGCGGTCTTCGGGTCCGCGGTATTCGAGCGCCACGTTATCCCGAATGGCGGTAACGGCCCCGAACGAGGGATAGGCACTGAGCGCGAAACCCCCGCGGGTGCCCGGATGGCTACCCGCGGTCCGATGGGCGCTCCGAACGACGATCGTCGGAATCGCGATCTACATCGTTCTGGACATCGTGGCCCAGCTCCTGCCTCCTCACTATAGCCCCATCCGACAGGCCGAGAGCGACCTCGGCGTGGGCCCCTACGGTTGGGTGATGGATGTCAACTTCGTAATCCGAGGAATCCTCTCCCTCGCGTTCGTCTACGGCCTCTATCGGGCCTGGCCGAAGGCCCTCGGAACCCCACGAGCCAGCCTCGCCCTCATCGGCGCGTGGGGGGTCGGCGCGTTCGTTCTTGCGGTCAGTCCAACGGACATCTCTGGCCCGGCGACGCTCCACGGGACCGTCCACCTCGTTACGGCCTTCTTGTCCTTCCTCTTCGTGGCCGTCGGGGCGCTGGGAGTCTCCTATTCGATGCCCGACGCAGCGCCCTGGCTCGCGGTGCGACCGTACGCCCGGGCCCTCGCCGTGCTGACCGCGATCGCGCTGGTCGTGCTGTTCTTAGGTACCGGCATCCCGCGCGTTGAGGAGAATCTCTTCGGACTTCTCGAGAGGATCTTCCTCGGGTTCGCACTACTCTGGATGCTCGTCGTCTGCCTCCACCTGCTACGTTCGGAACCCAGTGAGTCGCGGCCGTCGCCCTCCCACCTGTAAAGGGTCTACCCGCGTCGCGCGGTCTCCCCCAGGGTCCATCGCCGGCAGTCGACCCGCTGCCCTGGGCGATTTTGCCTCCTGTCCCGACATGTGACGCAGACGCGCCGGCCCATTGTATTGCGATATACATATATACACATGTGTGAATACAAACCCTGTGGCCCACGACGTCTTCGCCGTCTTGGCCGACCCGACCCGTCGGCGTCTCCTCCAAGCGCTGGCGTCGGGGGAACGCTCGGTGAACGACCTCGTGAGGAGGGTCGACATCGAACAGCCCGGCGTCTCGCGCCACCTGCGCATCCTGCAGGAGGCCGGGTTTGTGACCGTGCGCCCGGACGCCCAGCGTCGCTGGTACTCCCTACGGAGAGAGCCGTTCGAAGCGCTGGCGGAGTGGATGGGCGGGGTCGTGCAGGAGCAGGCGGAGCGGCTCCAGCGGCTGGCCAACCTGGTGGAAGGACCGCACCGACCGGGGCCCAGTGGGAGGAGACCATGACCGAGAAACCGAGGAAAGGACCTCCGAACGAACGAGAGTTCGTCGTCGAACGCGCCGTCCGGGCGAGCCCCGAGAAGATCTTTGAGGCCTACACGGACCCGAAGCTCGTGCCGCGGTGGTGGGCACCGCCGGGCGGATCGTTGTGGATCGAACAGATGGACGTTCGGCCCGGGGGAAAGTATCGTTTCGTGCAACATACCCCGGACGGGCAGGAGCTGGTCTTCGTCGGCTCGTACGTCGAGGTGCAGCCTCCGACACGCCTGGTGTACACCTTCGAGGTCGAAGGGCAGGGCCACCCGGTCACCGCCACTGTCGAGCTCCGACGGGAGGGAGCGTCGACCCGGGTCACCCTGACGAACCTCTGCGTGTCGAAGGAGGTCCGGGAGTTGATGATGAAATACGGGGCGGAGGCGGGAGCGAAGGCCGCACTCCGGCGGCTGGCCCAGGTCCTCGGCGAGCCGGAGGGGACCGAACCATGAAGGACCCAGCAACGCCCGGGGGGCCCTCCCGCCGAATCGACGCGCGGGTCGAGAGAGTGTCGGACTGGCGCGGCGAAACGCTCTCCCGGATCCGGCGTCTGATCCGGGAGGCTGACCCCGAAGTGGTCGAGGAGGTGAAATGGAGGCGGCCCACGAATCCTGCCGGAGTTCCAGTCTGGTCTCATGACGGAATCATCTGCACCGGCGAGACGTACAAGAA
>JASHTC010000186.1 GCA_030040755.1 Thermoplasmata archaeon
AGCCGGTTGGTCGCGACCGAGAGGCGGTTCGCTTCGGCCGCGGTGCGCAGGGCGAGGAGGTCCCGGATCCCCTGGCCGACCCAGGAGGAGAATTCCTCGAGATGCTCGAGCTCGGGTTGCAGCGCGGGCAGCACGTCCGCGAGCTTCGGGAACCGCTCGCCGAGAGGGCCCCCCAGCTCGGAGACCGTAACGGACAGCCGGGCGACGTGCTCCCGGACGAGCCGGTACCCCCGGTGCAGGGTGGCTAGGTCGCCCAGCGCGGCGGGCTCTGCGTGCTCCTCGAGAGCATCCAACCGCTCGGCGAGCTCCTCGAGGCGTTCCAGGTAGCTCCTCGCCGCCGCTTGGAGGAGGTCGACCAGCCCGCCGGTGAGGCCCACGAGGCGGTGGGTGGTCGCGATCAGGCTCGTCGGGGCCGTCGGGCCGAGCCACCGGGTTCCACCCCGGGAGAGCCAGACCCCATGGTACGTCGGGCGCCCGGCCGGGTCGAGAGTGGCGAGCAGGATCACCGTGCCCCCCGGTCCATGCAGGACCGGACGCCGCGGGGTCGGCCCCGGAGGGACGCCGCTCGCCGCCAGGGCTTCGGCCACCGGGGTCGGCTCCGAGGCGGCCGTGCTCGTCCTCCTCGGTTAGATATCGAGGTTCGTGACCTCGACCGCGTGCTCTTGGATGTAGGCGCGGCGCGGCTCGACCTCTTCGCCCATCAGGATCTGGAAGAGCGAGTTGGCCCGCCCCGCATCCTCCACGGTCACCCGCAGGAGGGCGCGAGCTCCCGGGCGCATGGTCGTCTCGGCGAGCTGCTCGGCGTTCATCTCGCCGAGCCCCTTGTACCGCTGCTGCATGATCCCCTTCTGACCGCCGAGTTCCGTGGCCAGTCGGTCGCGTTCGGCGTCCGAGTACGCGTAGGCGACCCGCCCGCCCTTCTGGAGCCGGTAGAGGGGCGCCTGCGCGATGAAGACGTGACCCTCGGTGATCAGCGGCGCCATCTTCCGGTAGAAGAGCGTCAGGAGCAGCGTCCGGATGTGCGAGCCGTCGACGTCCGCATCCGTCATGAGGATGATCTTGTGGTAGCGGAGCCGGCTCAGGTCGAGCTCGTCGCCGATGCCGATGCCGATCGCGGTGATCAGCGCGCGGATCTGCTCGTTCTGGAGCATCTGGTCGAGGCGGGCCTTCTCGACGTTGAGGATCTTACCGCGCAACGGGAGGATCGCCTGGAACTCGCGGTCGCGCCCCTGCTTGGCGGTGCCGCCGGCGCTGTCGCCCTCGACGATGAACAGCTCGCACTCGGCCGGGTCGCGCGAGTGGCAATCGGCGAGCTTGCCGGGGAGGCCGCCCCCTTCGAGGAGTCCCTTCCGCCGGGTCAGCTCGCGGGCCTTGCGGGCGGCCTCGCGGGCCTGGGCGGCTTGCACCGCTTTGGCGATGAGGTTCTGGCCGACCGCGGGGTGCTCCTCGAGGAACTCGGCGAGCTTGTCGTTCACCGCGCTCTCGACCTGGCCTTTCACCTCGGAGTTGCCGAGGCGGGCCTTGGTCTGGCCCTCGAACTGCGGCTCGAGGACCTTCACCGAGAGGACGGCGGTGAGCCCCTCGCGTACGTCCTCCCCCGTAAGCCCCTCCTTGTCGCCCTTGATGAACCCCCGCTGGCGGGCGTAATCGTTGAGGGTGCGGGTGAGGGCGGCGCGGAAGCCGACCACGTGGGTCCCCCCGTCCGCCGTGTTGATGTTGTTCACGAACGCGAGCGTCGTCTCGTTGTACCCGTCGTTGTACTGGAGCGCGAGCTCGATGTCGGTCGAGTCGCGCTTGGCGTGGAGGGAGATCGGGGGCTGGAACAGGACGTTCGCGCCGCGGTTCACGTCCTCGACGAACTCGGTCAGCCCGCCGGCGTGGTGGAACGTCTCGGAGCTGCCGTCGCGCTCGTCCAGGAACTGGATGGTGACGCCGGCGTTCAGGAAAGAGAGCTCTTTCAGACGGCGGGCGATGGTCTCCCTGTCGAAGTTCAGCGTCTCCATGATGGTCGCGTCGGGCTTGAATCGGGTCTCGGTGCCGGTCGCTGCGGCGGGGCCGACCGCCTTCACCGGGGCGACGGGGATGCCCCGCTCGTACCGTTGGAAGTACTCCTGCCCGTCGCGGCGGACCCGCACCTCCAGCCACTCGCTGAGGGCGTTGACCACGTGCACCCCGACCCCGTGGAGCCCGCCCGACACCTTGTAGGTGTTCTTGTCGAACTTCGAGCCGGCGTGGAGGACCGTCATCACGATCTCGAGCGAGGGACGGTGGTACTTCGGATGCTCCTCGACCGGGATCCCCCGGCCGTTGTCCCAGACCGAGGCCGACCCGTCCGCGTGGACCGTTACCCGGATCTCCGTGCACTCGCCCGCGAGGACCTCGTCGATCGAGTTGTCCAGCACCTCGTAGATCAGCTGGTGGAGGCCCCGGGCGTCGGTCGAACCGATGTACATTCCCGGCCGCTTTCGGACCGCGGAGAGCCCCTCCAGGATCTGGATGGAACTAGCGTCGTATACTGTCGTGGACATGCCCGGTTGCGCCCTCGGAAACCGTCGGTCCGGACCGACGTACAAAACCGAGCCGGGCGTGCGTTATAACCCTTCGCGCGGGCTCGAAAATCGACCCCCCTCCGGCCCCACGGCCGGGCCTCCATCACCGCGCGCGGGAGCCTCCTCCCCGGGCCCCGTCCGGACGGGCATTCCGGCCCCTGCAACGCCTAATACTCGGACCCTCCCTCCGCCCCCGGTCCCCCATGTCCGAGGAGCCGGTAGCCCCGAAACCGACCTCCGAGGCGCCCCTTGCGGCGCCCCCGGCCGAAGAGCCGTCCCCTCCGCCCGAGGACTGGGCCGTGAAGTACCGCTATCTGCTCGCCGACTTCGAGAACTACCGTCGACGGACCGAGCGCGAGCGCGAGGGGGTCACGCGCCAGGCCCGGGCGGGGCTGATCCGGGAGTTGCTCCCCATCCTCGAAGCGTTCCGCGCCGCGCGGGAGGCGGTGGCTTCCCTCCCCCAGAACGACCCGGTACGCCACGGCCTCGACCTCCTGGAGCGGGAGTGGTCGACGTTCCTGAAGCACGAAGGGGTCGTCCCCATCGCCGAGGTCGGGCAGCCGTTCCGGGCAGAGGAGCAGGAGGCGGTCGGCGACACCGGTACCCGGGACGGGGTTCCCGACGGCGCGGTCGCCGAGGTCGTCCAGCAGGGCTACCGGTTCTATGGCGGTATCCTGCGCCCGGCCAAGGTCGTGGTCGCGCATACGCGAGCGCCCGCTCCTGTCGAGTCCGAGTCCCCGTCGACGGAGGCCGCATGACCCGTTCCTCCGATGTCTCGGGGTTCTACCGCAAGACCATCGCCGAGCGGCGGGAGTTCGCCCGTGAGTGGGCCGGTCTGACGGAGGAGGAAGCCCGTGCCTGGGAATTCCCTCCCGGGGTTGACCCCGGGACGCTCGACCGGATGATCGAGAACGTGATCGGCGTCATGCCCCTGCCCCTCGGAATCGCGACGAACTTCCGGGTCAACGGCCGCGACTACCTCGTCCCGATGGCCATCGAGGAACCGAGCGTCGTCGCGGCTGCCTCGAACGCGGCCAAGGTGGCCCGCTCGGCCGGCGGTTTCCACGCCCAGAGCACCGACCCGGTGATGATCGGGCAGGTCCAGGTCATGGACGTCCACGACCCGGCGGCCGCGCGCCTCCGCATCCTCCACGCGCGCGACGAGCTGCTCGCCGCGGCCAACGCCAAGGACCCCGTCCTGGTCAAGTTCGGCGGCGGGGCGAAGGAGATCGAGGTGCGGATCCTTCCGTCCCCCCGCGGCACGATGGTCGTCGTCCATCTCCTGGTGGACGCGCGCGACGCGGGTGGGATGAACGCGGTCAACACGATGTGCGAGGCCCTCGCGCCCGAGCTCGCCCGCCTGGCGAGGGGTCGCTCGGTCCTCCGCATCATCTCGAACCTCGCGGTCCACCGCCTGGCCCGTGCGCGGGCCACGTTCCCGGCCGCGGAGCTCCGGACCGAGACGATGACCGGCGCCGAGGTCGTCGACGGGATCCTCGACGCCTATGCGTTCGCGGTCGCCGACCCGTTCCGCTGCGCGACGCACAACAAGGGGATCATGAACGGGGTCTCGAGCGTCGTGATCGCCACGGGCAACGACTTCCGGGCCATCGAGAGCGGGGCCCACACCTTCGCCGCGTGGCAAGCCGCCCCCTCCGGCGCCGTCGTGCGGCCCCTGACGACGTATGAGAAGGACCGGGACGGGGACCTCGTGGGGACGATCGAGTTCCCCGCCCCGGTGGGCCTGATCGGGGGCGCGACCGCGGTGCACCCCACCGCGAAAGCGAACGTCAAGCTGCTGGGGGTGAAGTCGGCCCGCGAGCTCGGGGAGGTCCTCGCCTCCGTCGGTCTCGCCCAGAACTTCTCCGCCCTGCGCGCCCTCGCCACGGAGGGGATCCAGCGGGGCCACATGGAGCTGCACGCGCGGAACATGGCGGCGAGCGCCGGGGCCCGTCCGGACGAGGTCGACCGGGTCGTCGCCCGGCTGGTCGCCGAGCACGCCGTCCGGTTCGACCGCGCCAAGGCGGTCCTCGAGGAGCTTCGGGCCGGTCGATGAAGGTCGGGGTCCTCGCGCTCCAGGGGGACGTCCCCGAGCACCTTCGGAGCGCGGGACGGACCCTCGCGAACGGCTCGGTGGTCGCGGTCCGCCGGCCCGAGGAGCTGGCGATGGTGGACGCCCTCTTTCTCCCCGGCGGTGAGTCGACGACGATCGCCCGTCTCCTGCACGGAGCGCGTCTCTGGACCCCGCTGGCCCAGCGTCTTCGGGACGGCTTTCCGGTGCTCGGGACCTGCGCCGGCCTCATCCTGCTCGCGCGCGAGATCGCGCCGAGCCCCTCCGGTCAGGACCCCCCGAGCTTCGAGGTGCTAGACGTCCGGGTTCGACGCAACGACTACGGTCCCCAACGCGAGTCGTTCGAGGCTCCGGTCGTCGTGGACGGGGTGACGGGCCGTCCGTTCCCGGGGGTTTTCATCCGGTCGCCGCGGATCCTCTCGGTCGGCCCGAACGCCCTCCCCATCGCGTGGCGGGGGGAGGAGATCGTCGGGGTCCGCTCCGGGAACGTGTGGGGGCTCGCCTTCCACCCGGAGCTCTCGGACGACCCTCGGGTCCACCGCCGGTTCCTCGCGGAGTCGGGGTTCCCGTCCTAGCGCAGCCCGAGGAATATCGCCACCGCGACGAGGAGGAGGGCCGTGCCCGCCGCCGCGGCGAGCACCCGGGCCCGTCGACTGACCCGACCCCATCGGCCGAAGAAGATCGGGACGGGCCCGACCAGCAGGAGGCCTCCCGCCTCCGGCGGGGCCGCCGGGAGCGCGGCGGGCCGGGGCCCCTCGTCGACCCCCTCCGCGAGGAGGGTGTAGCCGAAGGCGAGCGGCAGCGTCACCAGACCGCAGAAGAGCAGGACCACCCCGAGGAAGAACTCGGCCGACGCGCCGAAGATTACCGGGAGCACCACGACCAACGCGACCGAGGCGCCTCCCCGGGCGACCGCGTCCGCGATCACCCCCACCCCCCCGACGAGCAGTACCAGGGGGAGCACCTGGCTCGCGCGCACGCCCGGAGAACGACGCCCCAAACCAAGAACCTGTCGAACCCGGGATCAATGGTAGGTGTCGAACCGGTACGGGGCGAGGGGGAGTTCTCCCAGCACCATCAGGAACTCGGGCGGGGTGAGCACCGGTCGTGGATAGCTCTGGCCGTCGTCCAGGGCGATCCGGGGGCAAGCGGTGTTCACGTAGGCCTCGAACGCCCGGCCCTCGAGGTCGCGCGGGTCGAGCCGGTCGAAGTACAGGAGTTCTGCCTCCCGTCCGGCCGCCCGGGCTCGCTCCTGGAGCCTCAGTGCCGTCGGGGAGCGGTTCTGCCCTCCGAACGTCGAGACCAGGATCCCCCAACGTCGCGCGTCCCGCGCGGCCGCCACCGCGAGTTGACGGCGACCGATGAGGCGAGCCCGGTCGATCGGCGGCTCCAGCTGGTTCTGCAGCGGGTCGAGCGACCAGACCGGACGGTCGACGGCGAGGGCGAGGCCGACCGGGTGGAACCGACCCGTGCCGAGGAACACGAACGCGTCGACTCGGTCGGCGACCGCCTCCGCGCCGGTGTAGTTGCACCCCAACGCTTGCGCCGGGTAGGCGAGTCGGCGGTCCCCCTGCTCCACGAGCACCTCGAACCCGCGTTGCGCGAGGGCCGCGGTGAGCGCCGGGAGGAGGTCGAGGTGCTGTACGGACGCGACGAGGCCGAGGCGGCGGGGGAGGTTCGCGGCGGCCACCGTCGCGGCCAGCGCCTCGGGGTCCCCGCCAGGTTCCCGCATTTCGACAAAGAATGTCCGCCGCGGGAGCCGGACGTTGGGGATTGGCGCGTGGCCCAGTACGATCGCGAGGTCCGCCCGGGGCGCCTCCTCGAGCGAGGGAACGTCGCAGGCACCGAAACAAGGCCGGGTCGCGAGAATCACGGGCGCTCCCGACTCGGCGCGGAGCCGCTCGACGACCTCGTGGGCGTTGCGGACGAGCCCGGCCGGCACCTGAAGTACCACCCGGGTCGGGTGCGCCGCGCGCACGGCGTGGAACAGCTCCGGGCCGATCGTCGGAAAGACCTTGACGGAGGCGCCGGGTGGGTCGTCCATCGTGGGATCGCCGGCCCGACCGAGGAACCTCGCTAAAGGTTTGGGGTCCTCGAGGGTGACTTTCACCCTGTCCGGTGGGCCGTCCCCACCGCTCTGCCAATTCCGCCCGCGTCCGAACGTTTAAATCGGGGTACCTGTCAGGCCTCTGGGCCGGCCACACCCCCATGAACGAGCTGCGAACCCTACGTCCCGGGCGAGCCTCTCCCGAACCGAACGATGAGTCCGTGCCGGCGCGCCGGCCGCGCGGGCGAGTTGGGGTGTCGCGTCGACCTGCTGGCGCGCGACGGCCCCTGGCCCTCGTCATCGTGGTGGCGGCCGTGATGGCCCTGTCGATGGGGGCCGGCTCGCTCGTCCTTGCCCACTCCTCGGTGGGGGGCGCGAGTGCCCCCGCCCGGGCCGCTTCCTCCTCTTCTCCCGTCTCGGCGAGCTCGGCTTCCGCCGCGGCGGCCTCCGATTCCGGCGCCGCGTGCGCCGCAGGGAGCCGGAGCGGCGCCCCCGCGGCCGAGCCCGCGGCCTCTCCGCGGCCGTCGACGACCGGGCCCTCCCCGCTCTACAACTCTGCCGTGGTTCCCTACGCGGTCCTAACC
>JASHTC010000187.1 GCA_030040755.1 Thermoplasmata archaeon
CCGGGTCCTGTTCCAGGCGCTCGACGTCGTCGCGTTCCCAGCGCAAGTCGTGGTCAACGAGAGCCGGGTGCGCCGTGTGACGGGGGTCACGGAGATCCTCGAGGTCGACGCCACTACTAACGAACTACTTACCAACGAGATCTTCCGGTGGGACCCCACCGACGACTCGTTTACCTACTTGGGCCGGAGCTTCGTGCTCGAGCACATCGGGGAGAGGACCGGGAAAACCCTCGAGGAGCTGGTGGTCGAGATGAAGCGCAAGCAGCGCTACCTCGAGCTGATGGACCGGGTCAATATGACGTATTACCGCGACGTCAGCCGCGCCATCGGGTCGTACTACGTCGACCCGACCGTGGCCCTGGCCGAACTGGAGAAGCGCGCGGCCGGTTGAGGAGGTATGCCCGCGACCGAAGAGGCCACGGTCGGCATCCCGGCGGAGGAAGGCCTCCCGACCCCGTCCAAGCCGGCCGAGTCGTTCCTCGGTAAGTACCGGGCCGCCTGTTACCGTCTCCTCGGGGAGCGGTTCGACCGGGGAGAGCCGTCGGACGCTCTCATCGAGCGTCTCCAGCGAGCCGGCATCAACACCACGGCAGGGATGCACAACGCCGTGCTGGTCGTGACCCTACTGATCGCGGCCGTCGTCACCTTCGGAATCACTTTCCTTCTGTTCTTTGTTGCCCTGCATAGTGCCCTCTGGCTTGAGTTCGTGCTGATTCTCACCGGCTTCGCGGTGGCAGCGACCGCCGGGGGGTTCTCCTTCTCGGTCAGCAGCCGGATTGCCAACCGGCAGGCCCGGCTGGACCGGGAGCTCCCGTTCACGTTGAGCGAACTGTCCGTGCTCGCGAGCACGGGCTCTTCCCCCATCCGTCTCTTCCGGCGTATGGCCGCACGGGACCACGACCCTGCGATGACGGCCGAGTTCAAGCGGATCATTTACAAGACCGATATCCAGGGAAAGGACCTCATCACCGCGCTGGCGGAGACCGCGAAGGAGTCCCCCTCGACCTCGGTACGCGAGTCGTTCTGGGACCTCGCCAACATGATCCACCAGGGAGGGAACCTCGACGAGTATCTTCGCGACAAGTCCGAGGATGTGATGAAGCTCCGGCGGCTCGTCCAACGAGAGTTCATCGAACGGCTCCAGACGTTTCTGGACATGTACGTCAGCCTCGTCCTGGTCGGGGTGCTGATGATCGCCGTCGCGGCCTTCCTCCTGAACGCGCTCGGAAGCACCGCGGTCGGACTCGACGCGAACGAGCTCCTCCTCCTGCTGACCTTCGGTCTCGTCCCGGTCTCGGTGGCTGCCACCATCATCCTGATCTCCATCGCCTACGCGAAGGCCGAATGAACGCCGTACTCCGAAGCGCCGGGTTCATCCTGCTGGCGGCCGTCTTGGCGCTCGCGGTAGCGGGGAGCATTGGGGAGGTCCGGGCCACGTCCAGTCCCCTGGCCAGCCCGTTGACCATCACTCCGATCTCCCCGGCCCCGGGAAGCGCGACCGGATCGACCACTCCCACCATCGAGGCGACGTTCGCGGATACCGTGTCGAGCGTGAACCCGGGGTTGGTCTCGCTCTTCGTGGACGCGGTCAACGTCACGGGGGTCCAAGGAGTGACCATTACGGCGACTCAGGTCAGCTACACGCCCCCCTCGATCCTCGCGCTCAAGAACGGACTCCACAACGTCACCGTGGACGCCGTCGACCTCAACGGCAACTCGGCGACGGTCACCTGGAACTTCACGGTCAACACGAACATCACGACCCCCGCCCCGAACCCGTTCTCGGTGGTCAAGGTAACCACGCTGCTTCTCTACATTGGCGTGGGGGCCGCGGTCGCCGGGGGGATCGTCGGGGCGTACATTCTCTACTTGCGCCAGACCACAGCGTTCACGTTCCGGCGCTACTTCGCCATCCACCCCGTCGAGCACCTGGTCTTCGTCCTCTACGTTCCGCTCGCGGCCGCGTTCGTCTTCATCCTTCTGGGGCTGGACTACGTGTACACCACCCCGGGACTCCCGTCGAATGCGCCGGACTATGTCTTCATCATCGCCATCTTCATCGCGCTCACGGCCTTCGGCATCGACGCCCGTCGCGAGATGCTCCGCATTCGGGTCTTCGAGCGGGCGTTCTCCCAGTTCCTGTTCGAGATGGCCGACGCCATGCGCGGGGGCCTCGACCCCGCCAAGGCTATCGTCGAGCTCGCCAAGACCCACACGAACATTCTCGCGAAACCGCTCCGCGTGGCGTCGGACGGAATCCGGCTTGGTCGTCCGTTCGAGAAGGTCCTCACGGACATGGTCCGGCCGATGAAGAGCGACCTCATCACGCGCTACGCGGGCTTGGTGGCCGACGCGACGTCGGTGGGCGGGGAGACGGCCACGGTGGTCTACCGGGCCGCCAAGGACATGGACGACTTCGTGAAGATCGAGGAGGAGCGAGAGCGACAGCTAACGCTCCCCGTGGCGGTCATCTACATCGCCTTCGGAATCCTGATGGCGGTGCTCTTCGCGCTGCTCTATATCGCCCCCAAGCTGGGGTCCCTGAACATCAGCTTCCTAGGGTTCAATTCCCTCTCTTCGGCCTCAGCGAAGGCCGGGACGGCGGTGCCCCATCTCGCCTTCTCCGACCTGAAGGAGCGTTTCTTCGAACTCATGGTCATCAACGCGCTCGGCACGGGGGCCATCATCGGAGCGTTCACCGAGGGGCGCGCGCGCTACGGGATTCTTCACTCACTGGCCCTAGTCGCCGCGACCGCGATTGCGTTT
>JASHTC010000188.1 GCA_030040755.1 Thermoplasmata archaeon
GTACCCCGCCTCGCCCGCGCCGAAGCAGTACTTCAGCGTCGTGAAGCCGCTCTTCAGCTCCGCGGCGCGGTGGGCCACCTCGGCCGGGTCCTGGCCGCGGTGGAGGAGGTCGTCGAACAGCTCGGCGATCCGCCCCATCTCCCGCTCCCCCATCCCGACCCGCGTCACCTCGGGGGTCCCGAGCCGGATCCCGCCCGGCCGCTTCGGGCTCCGGTCCCCGGGCAGTAGGTTCTTGTTCGTGATGACCCCGACCTCGGCGAGCCGGCGCGCGACCTCCTCGCCCCCGCCCTCGTTCTCGACCCGTACGGCGATCGTGTGGGAGCGGGTGAACCCGAGGTCCGGCGCGAGGACGTCGAACCCCTTGTCGTGGAGCGCCTGGCCGAGGGCGCGGGCGTTGCCGACCGTCGCGTGCGCATACTCGCGTCCGAACTCGAGGTGCTCGGCGAGGCTGACCGCCAGCGCGGCCATCGCGTGCAGGTGGTGGTTGCTCGTGACGCCCGGGAACGCCCCGCTCTCGAGCTTCTTCGTGAGCTCCTCGTCCTCGGTCTGGGCGAGCAGGATCCCGTGCTGGGGCCCGGGGAGGGTCTTGTGGGTGGAGCCGGAGATCACCGTGCATCCCTCCCGCAGGGGGTCCTGGAACTCGCCGCCCGCGATCAGCCCGAGGACGTGCGCCCCGTCGTACCACCCGCGCGCCCCGACCTCCTCGAGGGTCGGGCGGAGCTCATCGATCGGCATCGGGAAGAGGAACAGCGAGAGGCCGAACAGGCACGTCTTCGGACGGACCGCGCGCAGGATCTCCCGCGTGCGCGGCACGTCGATCGTCATCCGCTCGGCGTCCCAGGCGTAGTAGACCGGCTTCACCCCGCGGAGGCCGAACGCCCCGAACCCGGCGCTCGAGATGTGGGCGCCGTCCGCGAGCCGGCTCGTGCCGACCAGGTCCCCCGGCTCGGTGAGCGCTTTGAGGACCGCGAGGTTCGCGACGGTCCCCGAGATCGGCCGGACGTCGACGAACGAGCAGCGGAAGAGGCGGCGGGCGAGGTCGAGGCACGTCCGCTCGATCTCGTCGACGTCCTCGTTCCCCTCGTAGTACCGCGCGCCGGGCAACCCCTCCGCGTAGCGGGAGTGCAGGTCGCTGATCAGGAACTCCTTGGCGTACGGCGACAGGAGGTTCTCGCTCGCGATCAGCGGGATCGCGCGCTCGAAGCGGGCCGAGTGGTGGCGGACCGTAGCCCGAAGCCGGGCGACCGTCGCGGCCATCTCGCCCGGGGCCGGACGCGGCCCCCCCACCCCCCCTTTTCCTGTGGAGCTCGTCTCGGGGGGTTGCATCGAGCCACCTGGTACTGCCGGGGGAGGGTCCGGCCTCCCGGTCACCCCGTCGAACCCATATATGGAGCGTGCCGCTCCGCGCGCCGTGCCGACGGCGGCCCCTCGCGAACCCACGTGGCCCGTCCACCGTCGCTTCTACGTCGCCTACCACGACATCGACGTGCTGAACCACCTCAACCATGCGGCCTACTTTCCGTTCATGGAGACCCTCCGGTGCGACTACTACCTCCCGCTCCTCGGCTCCCGGGACCCGACCCGGATCGACATGATCATCGCCGAGGCGACCTGCCGCTACCTCGCCCCCGTCGAGTACGGTGCGGAGCTGCTCGGGGAGGTCGCCCCGGCTCGCCCGGCCGGCCGCACCAGCTTCGTCCTCCTGTACCGGTTCACGGTCGCGGGGACCGCCACCGTCGCCGCCCGGGGACGGACCGTGATCGTCGCCTTCGATTACGCGAAGGGCGCGAAGAAGGAGGTCCCCCCGGCCGTCCGCGCCGCCATCGAGCGGGACGGGGTCGACCCGGCGACCGAGGGATGGTAACGGTCCGTTCCAGTGGAAACGGGGGGGTGGGGCGGCTAGTACCCAGGGTGGGGGGTCGGGCCGCGGTTGATCGGGGGCGGCCAGGGGACCGGCTCGACGAACGCGGGGTCATCCGGCACGGTCTCGACCCGGTACAGGACCCCCGTGCCCTGGAGCGCCTCGTGGATCTTCGCTAGGTGTCCCTGGAACTCCTCCATCGTCCTCCACTCGAAGGCGAGGTCGTGGGGGCCGATGATGAAGGAGAGGCCGGTGACCTTCCGGAGCCGGTCCGAGACGTCGAGCGGGGAGGTCCCGTCGGGTGTGAAGAACAGGTCGACGTAGCTATGCATCCGCGGAAAGCAACCAGAAACGCGGCTCCCCGGTACTTAAACTGCTCGGCCCCGGCCCGCGACCGGGGCCGGCGCGGTGCTAGGCCGGCAGGATTGCCGTCCGGGCGGACCTCGCGGAGACCCCACCTACCCCTCGGTCCCGTGGACCCGCCAGCGTCTACGAGTCACGGTAAGGCTGCTCCCGTCAGGACCTGACCCGGTTCCCGTGATGGATAGCCGCTAGAGCGCTCCTCCGAGTGCCCGTCGCGGCGCCCGCGGCCCAGCGGAACAGGACGTCTACGAGGCAATGTGGGACGCGAAACCCGCCCGAACGTCGCTCCTGCCTGTCACCCCCGCTAAGGACGGTTTCGGTGTGTAAGGGGACGCCCAACCCCCCGGTCCAGCCTAGCGGCGAGAGGAGGTCGGCTCTCCTACATAGCGGTTGGTCCACCCCCGCCCGGGCGCCGAGGGGGGATTCGGGGGCCCCGGCCGGTGCGTTCAGCGGATGTGGTCGAGGCTGAACGAGCCCAGGTTGAGCGAGCGCTTGGTGAACGTGTAGCCGATCCAGGCCCGCGACTGGGCCTCCCCGACGCCGCGGACCGCGAGGAACGTCTTGAGCTGCTCCACCTTGAGGTTGATCGAGCCGTCGACCATGTGCTCGAGGGTCTCGAGGTCGGCGTCCGAGTGCATCCCCGTCTCGAGGACGTAGTAGGCGGCGGCGCCGTCGATCTTCCGTCGGCCGACGAACGGCTGGAGGAACCGGAACGTCGCTGCCGTGTCGAGGTAGGCGGTGACGGTCGAGACCGACTCGAAGACGAGGCGGTAGGCCGGGTAGCGGGCCTTCAGCTCCTCCGAGAAGCCGTTCACGGTGGAAGCGAGCTGGTCGAGGACCGCCTTGTCGGTCGAGGAGAGGAGCCGGACGCCCGGGCCGGACTGCGTCGAGCCGACGCTCCGGGAGTACAGGTCGACGTAGCGGACCATCCCGTTCTTCTCCGCCTCGGGGTAGCCGGGGAAGAGCCCGGTGAGGTCCTCCTTCACCTGGGTCCACGTCTTGTCGGTGACGACCCAGATCGACGGGATCCCGAGCTTGAGCCCCTCCGCCGAGAAGATCCGGGCGAGGACGTCCTTGCCGGTGTGGGCGGGGCCGTTGACGAGGATCTGGGCCCCGACCGGGAACCCTCCGTAGACGAGGTCGTCCAGGCGGCGGACCCCGCTCTTCACCTTGACCTCCTGGACGTCGGCGACGGCCTCCCGGTGCATCTGGTCGGCCTCCGCCTCGGCGGCCTTCCCCGCGAGCTTCTCGAGCTCGACCATCCGCTCCCGCAGGGCGGACTCGCGCGAGCGCAGCTCCTCCTCTTTCTGGGTGAGCTGGTGCCGCAGGTCCTCGAGACGGCGGCCCTCGTCGGAGGCGCCGACGCTGCCGGTGGCCGCGATCTCGCGGCGCATCTCCTCGAGGCGGCGGGCCTCGAGGTCGAGCGCCTGCTTGCGGGTGGAGAGGCGCTCCTCGTAGACCCCGAGCTCGCGCTCCTTGAACTCGAGCGGGGAGCGGCGTCGCTCCATCTCGTCGGACTGGATCCGGATCTCCTCGAAGCGGGTCCGCAGCGCGTTCTCGCGGGCCACCAGGTCCTTCTCGCGCGAGTCGACCTCTTCGAGGCGCTTGCGCACCTCCTCGGCGACGTTGGCCGGGGCCCCGGCGAGCATCTCGGCCCGGTCCCGGCCCCGCTCCGTCTCGGCCCGCAGGTTCCGCACCTCCCCCTCGAGCTGGACCAGGCGACGGCGCAGTTCGGTCTCCCGCTCGATGTACTCGTGCTCCCGGTTGGAGAACTCCTCCCGGAGGCGGGCGTCGACCTCGCGGGCGACCTTCTCGGCCGCGTCCGCAGCCGCGCGGGGCGAACCGCCGGCCCCCGGGGGCGCCGGGGCGGCCGTCGGGGTGGGGTGGGCCCCGTCGGAGCCCTGGAGGGCGAGCAATCGCAGCTTCAGCTCGGCGATCTCGTCCTCCTTGGCGTGGACGGCCGCCTCCCGCTCCTTGGCCTCGTGCGAGCGGACGTACTTGATGACGGCGATCGAGCCGCGCTTGACGTGCTCGATCTCGTCCTCGAGCTGCTTGCGCCGGCCGCGCTCGTCGAACAATTGCCGGTGGAGGTCCTGCGACTCCTGGATGAGGGCGGACGGGTCGAACTGGTCGGATTTCACCCGGTCGAGGAGCCCGGTGAGCCACCGGACGACGGTCTCCTCGCGCTCGAGGACCGGCATGACGGACGGGTCGGTCGGTCGGGCCGCGGCGGGGACGGCCTCGGCCGGCACGGCCGGGCCCGGGGCGGGGGCGGGCGCCGCCGGGGGGACCGGTCGCGCCTCCTCCGAGGAGCGGATCCAGTCCTCCATCGCCCGGTCGTCCCCGCCGACCCACTTGCGGAGGACGTCGGTGGACTCCTTGGGAGCGATCGAGACCCGGTGCTTGCGGCTCTTCTCGGGTCGGCGGATCGTCCCGACCCACTTCTCGACGATCAGCTCGGAGTCCGGCGCCCCCGCGGCCGACCGGGGGGCTTTGACGCGGGCGACCTCCGCGGGCGGGAGGCCGGCCTCGCGCAGCTCCTCCTCGGAGAGCTTGGCGACGGCCTCGGGCGTGGTGTGTCCCGCGCGCACGAGGGTCTCGGCGACCTCCGGAGGGATCCCGAACGCGGTCACCAGGCCGGCCGCGGCCGACGCGGGAGCCGACAGGCTCACCGTGGATGTGCGCGCCGCCGTATCCTCCATAGCCGCTCGGGAGTGCAACTAGCGCGCTGGGGGGCTTAATATGTCTCCCGAACGGCGCCGGCGCCGCCGGGCGCCTCTCGACCATTCGATAAATACCGAGCCGCCTCCTCCGGGCGCGTGGACCTCGAAGCGCGCGTCGACCGGGTCAGCCGCCACGCCGCCGAGGTGCTGACCCCCGACGACCTCCGGGCGCTGCTCGCGAGCCACGACCGCCCGCGCGCCTACATCGGGTTCGAGCCGTCGGGCGTCCTCACGGTCGCCCACCTGATCACCGCGCGCAAGATCCTCGACCTCGCCGAAGCCGGCTGCGACGTCACCGTCTTCCTCGCGGACTGGCACGCCTGGATCAACGACAAGCTCGGAGGGGACCTGGCGCGGATCCAGGCGAGCGGCCGGTACATGGAGGCCGGGTTCACGGCCCTCGGGGCGGACCCGGCGCGGGTCCGCTACCGGTGGGCGCACGAGCTCGTCGGCGCCTCCGACTACTGGGCCCGGGTCGTCCGGGTCGCCAAGGTCACGAGCGTCACCCGCACGAAGCGCGCGATGTCGATCCTCGGCCGGTCGGAGGCGGAGGGCGCGCTCGACACCTCCAAGATGTTCTATCCGGCGATGCAGGCCGCCGACATCTTCGAGCTGCCGGTCGACATCGCCTACGCCGGCATGGACCAGCGACGGGCGCACGTCCTCGCCCGGGAGGTCGCCCACCACTACGGATGGGAGGCCCCGGTGGCGGTCCACACGCCGCTCCTCTCGTCCCTGAAGGGGGGCGGCCGCATGGACCCGGCGGAGGGGGCGGTCGAGCGGAAGATGTCGAAGTCGGCGCCCGAGACCGGGATCCCGATCCCCGCCGACCGGGCGACGATCGCCGAACGGATCGCCGGCGCGTTCTGCCCGGCCAAGGAGGTCGACGGCAACCCGGTGGTCGAGGCCGTGCGGTACATCGTCTTCCCGTGGGAGGGCCGGCTCGAGGTCCCGCGGGCGGCCAAGCACGGCGGACCGGTCGCGTTCGAGACCGAGACGGCGTTCCTCGAGGCGTGGCGGGCCGGCGGGGTGCACCCGCAGGACCTCAAGGCCGCGGTCGTCGAGGCGCTCGACCGGCGCCTCGCTCCCACCCGGGAGTACTTCGCGGCCCACCCGTCGCTCGCCCCCGCGACGTTCGTCCCCGCCGCCGGCCCGTCCGTCGGAAGCGGAGCGGCGCGCGAGCACGCTTAAATATCGAGGGCCCTACCCACAGCCCCACCCGTGAGCCGAGGACCCCCCGCCTCGGGGGTTCCGCTGACGCGAGGAACCATGGCGCGACCGATCTACGTGCGATTCGAGACCCCGAGCGACCTCGCCGACAAGGCCCTGCAGCTCGTCCAGGTGGCGAGCGAGACCGGCAAGGTCCGCGTCGGCACCAACGAGGTCACGAAGTCGAGCGAGCGGTCCGAGGCGAAGCTGGTCGTGATGGCCGAGGACGTCGACCCGGTCGAGATCCTCGTCCACATCCCGATGCTCTGCGAGGAGAAGCGCATCCCCTACGTGTACGTCCCCAAGAAGCAGCGGCTCGGCCAGTCCGCGGGCCTCTCCAAGTCCGCCGCGAGCGTCGCGATCGTCGAGCCCGGTGAGGCCAAGGGCCTCCTGGACGAGCTCGCCACGCAGTTCCCGAACCTGAAGAAGTAGGGGAGCCGGGCGGGAGGAAGCGACCGTGCCAGAGGACAAGGGCTCGCCGGCCGAGGTCGTCGAGCTGGTGGGCCGGACCGGCATGGCCGGGGAGGCGACCCAGGTCAAGGTCCGCGTGCTCGCCGGCCGGGACCGCGGCAAGATCATCACCCGCAACGTCGCCGGGCCGATCCGGCTCGGGGACGTGCTCATCCTCCGCGAGACAGCGCGGGAAGCGCGGAAGCTCTCCGTCCGGTAGGGGGTCTCGATGGTCGTCAAGCGCCAGTGCTCGTTCTGCGCGGCCGAGATCGAACCCGGCACCGGGATGATGTTCGTCAAGCGGGACGGAACGGTCTTCCACTTCGACAACTCCTCCTGCCGCAAGCAGCAGCTCCATCTCGGACGCGTCGGCCACCGCCTGAAGTGGACCCGCGCGCACGCGCTCAAACGCGCGGCCGACCGCTCGAGCGAGGCCTCCCGCACCGCCGCCCGGGCGGCCACCCCGGAGC